>JAFGHP010000003.1 GCA_016930055.1 Candidatus Bathyarchaeota archaeon
ACAAAATTTACTTTTTTATAAAATAATTTATTTATCTCTTTAGAATCAGAATCTAAAATAGAATTTAGTAACTCATTATCGATATCAAATTTTTTTATAAATTTTTTAATTTCAAAAATATTGTTATTTTCATAAATTAATTTTAACAATTTTATTTTATAAAAGTTTATATTAATTTCTTGAATGGATTCATTAGAAATTTCATTTATAGTATCCATATTTGTATCATTTAAAATATTAATTATATTTTTAATAATAAGTATACTTTCAGTTGTAATATACCACTTTCCAAAAGTATATTTATTAGAATATTTCATTATTGTTGGTTTTCCTCTCTCCTCACTTTTATTAATTAAACCGTTCTTTTGCATTGTTGTTAAAAGACCATTAATTTCTTTTTTATTTAATTTAACATTATATTTATTTAGTAAAGTTTGGATATCGTGACTAGTAAAATAATCATTTCCAATATGAACTAACAAATACAAAATTAATCTAATATTTTTATTTTTAAAAGGTTTTAAATAATTATCAAATAGTAAATTTAATTTTTCTAAATTTTTCTGAACATTGATTTCAGTCATCATTAATAATATTCATTGTTTTTTTGAATATTAAATTTTCGGCAAATATAACTAATCAAATAAAAAAAATTAAAATTAAGAATTAATTTTTTTCGATAATGTTATAATCATATCTTCAACCATCTTTGTGAGGTTAAAATCAGGATTCCATCCCCAATCATTTCTAGCATCGGAATCATTTATTGTTTGAGGCCAAGAATTAGCAATTTTTTGTCTATAATCCGGTTTATATATTATTTCAAAAGTAGGAATAAATTTTTTTATTTCATCATACAAGTTTTCTGGTGAAAAACTAAAAGCTGAGACATTATAATTAGAATGATAATTTAATTTAGATAAATCCGTATTCATCAACATAATAGTAGATTTTATACAGTCTGGCATATACATCATAGGTAAAATTGTATTAGGCTCTAAAAAACAAACATATTTTTTATTTTGAATTGCTTCATAGAAAATTTCTACAGCGTAATCGGTAGTTCCTCCACCAGGTAATGTTTTATTACTAATTATTCCGGGATACCTTAATCCTCTTACATCAACATTAAACTTATTAAAATAATAATTGCATAATAATTCTCCAGTGACTTTAGTAATTCCATAAATAGTTCTAGGTTGCATTACAGTATTTTGAGGTGTATTTACTCTGGGTGTTTCAGACCCAAAAACTGCAATAGAACTGGGACAAAAAATTTTCGATATTTTTTTTTCTCTAGCAACCTCTAATATATTGTATGTCCCTTCAACATTAATTTTCCATGCTAACCAGGGATCATTTTCACCTGCAACAGATAATATTGCTGCTAAATGATATATTGTATCAATATCAAAATTTTCAACAGCAGTTTCAATTGTTTTTTTATTTACTACATCAATATACACAGATGGCCCTTCTAATAAATCATTTACAGGTTTTTTCTTATGTACACCTACTATAATATTGTCTAAACCATAAATTCTTCTTAATTCAGGTACTAATTCAGATCCAATTTGACCAGTAGCTCCGGTTACTAGTATTTTTTTATTGTTTTTAACTGACAAAGAGATCAAATAAAATATTAGTTAACAATAAAATAAATGTTCATATGAAAAGAAATATACTTTAACAAATTTATTATTATTTTGTCAGATATGAGAAACCCAACAAGTTTTTTGAAAAAAGAATTTGAAGACTTAGTCGAAAATTCTCTAGATTGGAAAATGAAACAAGTTGAAGGCCCTAATCAACCTGATTCAATTGTAGATAGTAAAAAAGTTATTTTATTATGTAGTAATAATTATCTTGGTCTCTCTTATCATGCTAAAGTGAAAAAAGCAGCGATTGACGCAATTGAAAAATATGGTGCTGGAGCTGGAGCTGTAAGAGTTATTTCGGGTACTATGGATATTCATGTTGAGCTTGAAAAAAGACTGGCTTCTTTTAAAAATGCAGAAGCGTCATTAACGTTTCCGACAGGTTTCTCTGTAAATTCAGGATTAATTCCCCAACTTGTTGGAGATGAAGACATCATCATAAGTGATGAACTAAATCATGGTAGTATTATTGATGGTGTAAGGTTATCGAAAGCTGAAAGAATCGTATATAAACATAACGATATCGAAGATTTATCGAGTGTAATAAGTAAAATTGATAAAAAGTCACCCCCCTATAGACGTATTCTAATAATTACTGACGGAGTTTTTAGTATGGATGGAGATATTGCTAAACTTGACGAAATATATAAAGTAAGTAAAGATGTTGGAGCAATGATTTATGTTGATGATGCTCATGGCGAAGGTGTTTTAGGTGAAAAAGGTAAAGGTATTGTTAATCATTTTAAATTAGATCATAATAAAATTCATGTTGAAATGGGTACTTTTAGTAAAGCTTTTGGTACAGTTGGAGGTCATATTTCAGGTTCAAAAGAATTAATTAATTTTTCTTGGAATAAATGCAGAACTTTGTTATTAAGTTCAGCACCACCTCCTTCAGTTGCAGCTTCAACAATAGCTGCAATTGACGTCCTCGAACATGAACCTGAACATGTAAAAAAACTATGGGATAATACAATTTATTTTAAAAGAACTGTTAAAGATTTAGGATTCAATACAGGAATTTCAGAGACACCAATAATTCCAATTATTGTTAATGAAAGCCATAAAGCACAGAATTTTGCTTCACAACTTTATGAAAATGGAATATATGTTGTACCAATTGTATATCCAATGGTAGCTAAAGATAAAGCACGAATAAGAATCCAAATAAATTCAGAATTAACTAATGAACATCTTGATTACGTAATATCAAAACTTGAATCATTAGGAAAAAAATTGAAAATCATATAATTTTATATTAAATTTTTTATTGTCTTAAATTACTGAGACATAAATTTTATTTTTTGAAGAAATAATCAATTTTCGTATTAGTCTTTTGTTTATTTAATATCGCTGAACATTCTTGAGGAGAAATAATTCTAGATTCATATCCTAAAGATAATAGTAATTCTTGTGATCCTTTACCTAATTCAGGTGCAACTAAGATTCCACGTATATTTCTTTTTTCTTCAACATTTAAAGAGTCTATATATTTTTTTAATTGCAATACATTTTGTTTAGTTGCTTTTTTTCTCTTAATTTCTATTACAGTTAATCTTCCATCCTTATCATATCCTAGTATATCAATAAAACCAGGTAATACGTGTCTTTCAGAGGTTATTGGTCTAAATTTTTCTTCGATTAATGAGGGTTGAAGAAGTATTGCTTCTTGCATATCTTTTTCTGAGGCAAATAAATTGAATTCACCATTATCTTTTAAATCAAGTATAGCTAACAAAATTACTTCTAATAATTCAATTTCAAGTACTTCATTTTCTTTTTTTCTAAAAACTCTTACAACAACGTTCTGATTAGTTGTTTTTACTCGAAACAAAGATCCAGGTGGTTGCCAATTAACAGGAGGATAATCTTTTGGACGATGAATTAAAGCAGAACCATCAGGCTTTAAAATAATTATTCTTTCTCCTTCACTTAATTTAGAACTCGCTCTACCTTTGTAATTCACAAGACAATTACTAACAATTAATATATTACGACGATTTTTTATCCCATATCTCAATTTAAAAATAATATCTTCAATTGAAGGATAATTGATTGATTCACATTTAGTCATTTAGACATAATTATTACAATATTAATTTAAATTTGAGTTTTTTGAAAATATATTTATTTAAAATGTTTATTCTAAATAATATGGACAAAAATCATGGCTTTTCAGTGAGATCGGTTATTCGATCAGGATAATAGAATTATTTTATATTTGATTTATTTATGCAATTCGTATAGATTTCATGTAATAGATCGATGATTATTCGCTTTATTTTTTTTAGTCCTTAATAATAAGGTACCTTCAAAATTATGGATATAAAACATATATATAATTTAAAATTAATGAAAAATTATGAAATGTTTTCTTCTTTAAACCGTGCAATCATTTTAGGATAATAATTTAAAATAAAATCATCATATTTTTCTGGATGAGTTAATTTTATATGGAAACGAATCCCACCAGGACTAGAAGCAATTCTTGTACAATAAGGGCATTTAAATTCATGATACTGAATAGTCATGATAATCCCCCGCTGCTTAAATTTCGTCTCCATTTATTATTTTTAACTATTAAGATATTGAATCATAAATTTACTATTTTAATAAAAAAATTTGTTTTTGTCTCATTATTATGAGACATTGTTACGTGAAATTTTTCAATTCGAACATATTATTAATAATATAGGGATAATCTTGACAATAAATGATGAATCAAAAGTAATATGGCTAACATGTCCAGATTGCGGATCAAAAATTGGTATAATATTATCAATAGGTAAAACAGTAACAACCTCTATAGAACAAAAAAATGAAGAATGGCCACCAACAAATATTGAAGAAAAACTAAAAACACTTGGAGTAGATACAAGTTTATTAAATTTTGATGAAACAGAAGAATCACAGATAATTAGTCCTAAAAAATTTTTGGGTGACCAATGGGGACCAATAAATGATGTTATGAGGGATTTGAACGCAAATTGGATTAGAGATGGTAGAGATAGTAGATGGGAAATAAAAAAGGAAAATTTTGAATAAATTTTTTTTATTTTTTTTATAATTAGTAATAAACTTTTAGGCTATCTAAGTTTATTGTAAATTATGTCTCCTATTAGTGTAATATATTCAAATGAAAATTTTATAGTACCTGTAAATAATGAAGGAGATAGTTTATATCAAGAAAGTTATGGTACGAGGTTATCTTCAAATATTTTAACTTTAGATCCATGTGAAGTTCTTTTTCTTGTTGAAAGAGGTAAAATAATAGTAATTGATGAAGATAGTCAGGAAACAAAAACCTTTCAAGAATTATTAAGAATAATTTCTGAAAAAAATGAAAAAACATGGATTAAATATGTAATTTATAGAGATTTAAAAATAAGAGGATTTGTTGCTAGACTAAATCAAGGAAAGGAAATTACTTTTAATTTATATGAAAGAGGAGCATACTTAAAAAAACCTCCAAAATTTATAGTTTATGTAATAACTGAGGGTGAAGTTGTAACTCTAGAAAATTTAATAAAATTTTTACATGACACAAAAGAAAATGAAAAAGAAGTTAAATTAGCTGTTATTGATCGTCGTGGTGAAATTGTTTATTATAATTTAAGTGAATTAAATTTAAATCATTTAACTTTTTAAAAAAATAATTAATTCTTCTCGTTTAATATTTTTTTGTTTACCAGTAATCATATCTCTAACAGTTACCGTCTTTTCTTTAATTTCTTTCTCTCCAATTATAATTACTTTTTGAACATTCTTTTTTGAAGCATATTCCAATTGTTTTCTAATATTTCTACTCAATAAATCGATTATAGAAGATATACCATTTTTTCTAATATCTTGAAGAATTTCTATTGCATAATCCTGTACATTTTCATTTATAGAAATTACTAGTACATCAGTCCCTAACTTTATATCATTGAATATTCCTTTCAAATCTAGTATTGAAATTATTCTCTCAAAACCTAAAGCAATACCCGTAGCAGGTGTTGGATCACCTCCAAATAAACCAATAATTTCGTCGTATCTTCCTCCACCAGCAATACTTCCATACTCTTGATATTCTTTAGCAAAAATTTCAAAAACAGGCCCAGTGTAATAATCTAAACCTCTCGCTAAACTTAGATCTATTGTTAAATATGAATCGATATCAAAAATTTTTGAATATTCATAAATTTTTTCTAGAGAATTATATCCTTTCAAACCTTTCTCATTTTTAGATATTGCATTTTTTAATGTTACTAATATTTTTTCAGGTTTTCCTTTTAGCGACAATAAATTTAATAAATCTACAATAGATTCAATGTTATCATAATATTTTAATAACTCAGTTGTAACAGATTCAATACCAATTTTATCTAATTTGTCAATTGTTCTTATAATTTCTAGTAAATTATTTTGTGGAAATCCTGCTTGTTCTATTAAAAATTCTAGAATTCTTCTATCATTTAATTTAATTATAAAATCTTCAAAACTTAATTCTTTTAGACAACTTACTGCAGCTGCTAATATCTCGGCATCAGCAATTGGATCGGAGACACCTATTGTATCCGCATCACATTGCCAAAACTCTCTATATCTTTTTTCACTTGGGTTTTCATATCTCCAGACAGGTCCTATTGCATATCGTTTAAAAGGCATAGTTAATTCTCGGTGACTTGAAATAACACGTGCTAGACTTGCGGTCCATTCAAATCTTAAACCTAGTTCTCTATCAGCTTTATCCTTAAAATAATATATTTGATTTATTACATCTTCTCCACTTTTAATTTTAAATAATTCCCAACTTTCGAAAGCTGGTGTTCCTAAAGGTTCAAAACCATAGATTTCATAAACTTTACGAATTTTATCTATTGCCCAATTTCTTTTAAACATCTCTTCTGGAAGAAAATCCCTTGTACCTCGGGGTGGTTGAAACATCGAAAAGAAAATACAATATAAAATATTTTAGTATATTGATAATTTTCTTGTTATTTATTAAAATTAGGATTTTTGGAAGGCTCCTCTTAAGAATGGGTAAATATCATCTATTTGTTCTTGAACCATTGTTTGATAATATTGATACATTATACTTACTGCTAAAAGTGCACCCATACCACTACCATATACTCCTAAGAAATCAGATACTGATGCAAGGATACCAACTATTAAACCTCCAATTATAGTAATAGTAGGGATATATTTGTTAAGTAAAGAAATTATTGGATTTTTGTTTCTTCTGAATCCTGGAACTTGCATCCCAGAATCAATTAATTGCTCAGCCATTTGTTCAGCTCCTAATCCACCAATTTCTAACCAGGTTATACTAAAAATTACACAAATCCCAACAATTATTATAACATAAACGATAGCTTTTATAGGATTTATTAATACATTTGTCAAGTTACCCGGAGATGTTGTATAATATACTAAACCACCAATGGGTGATAAACCACTAGAGGTTTGATTATACATACCAATCATATTTAAAAAGAAGTTTGTATTACCAACATTCCATCTATTCCATATAAATTGAGAAAACAATGTTATATTTGCAGTCAATGCGTAAGCTAAAATTACAGGTATATTTGATACATACAATAATTTTATTGGCATTCTTCCTCTATAACCTCGATAAGTACTATGACTCACAGGTAATTCTACTCTCATTCCTTCAACCCAGATAACAAAAAGAAAAACTAAGATAGTCGTAATAAATCCAAGCATGTCAGGATAACCAGAAGGTCTGTAAAACCAATTCCAAATAGATGCGCCTTTGAAAATAGATTCAAAAAAAGCAATTATTCCACCATATCTTAATCCATCATCAACAGTTACTGGATTAAAACTACTCCACCAGATTGTTTGAGTAATTCCTGCTACAATAAATAAACTAATACCACTCCCTATACCCCACCCTTTTTGAACCAATTCATCTAATAACATGATGATTATTCCAGCAAAAAGTAATTGAACAAAAATAGCAACTCCTTTCACTAGATTTATTTCACCGTAAGCTCCACCAATAATATATAATACAGATTGTAAAATAATCATAATTATTGAAAAAAACTTGCTTGCTGTAGTAAATAAAGCACGATCTTCAGGATCAGATCTATTAAAAGAGATAATGTTAGCCCCAGCCAATAATTGAATTATTAAACCAGCAGTAACTATTGGACCTATACCTAATTCCATTAATGTTCCTCTTTGTGATGCAAAAATTATACGAATATTTGCATAAGGATCCGATGCACCAGAAGAACTTATCCCATAAAGAGTAATTTCAGACATAGCAAAATAGACTAAAAGGGCTAAAAGAGTCCATAAAATTCTTGATTGGAAAGAGACTTTTCTCTCAGGGGGTTTAACTTCGGGTATTATTCGAGATATTGGTTTAAAAAGATCTAAAAAACGGGGCAAACTTTATCACTCTACTATTAAACCGCCTGCTTGCTTAATCTTTTCTTCAGCATTTGATGTTACTGAATTTACACGGATTTTTAAAGGAACTTCTAAGGTACCTTTTCCTAAAATTTTACTGATTCCAAGAGATGTTAGATCTAATTCAACAATATCTTTGAGTTTTTCTGTTCCATAAATATTTCTAACAAGTTCCTCTAAATCTCCAACATTAATTGTATTAAGTTTAGGAGCAAAAGTAGAGATCGGCGTAAAACCTATTGATCTAAATCTAAGCGGTTCATATTTTACTGTTCGAATCCAGAAGTGTTTATGTCCACCTGCTTTCCCTTTGCCTCCTCTACTTCCGGATTTTCTATGTTGACCTACTTGCCCCCAACCACAGTAACGTGATCCACGTTGTTTTCTAGTTTTTCTTAATTTATGAGGCATTTTTAACACTTATCCTTTTATTAGCACATTCTAAGTGCTAACTCATTTATAGCTTCCCCTCTATAACCGAGTTCCCCATGATCTGTGTAGGCTCGTTTGACGGTTCTTTTAAACCCTTTCTTTGGGGGATGCATTCTAAAGAATGGTTTAATTCCATTCATATAGGTAAGATCTAATTCTCCATTTGTGATTGACTCTGCTAAGTTATCGATGTTAGGATATCCTAATTGACTTAAGTTTTCATTGGTAATTTTTTTATCGCCTACTAACTTACCTCTTTTTTCAAGTATCGTTTTTATTGTATCTAGTGTGGGTTCACCCCAGGTAATATAATCTTTAGCTTTTTTTAACATTCCATTATAGGATGGTGTATTCTTAATTAATGTCGCATAATTATTTCTATCTACGCGTAGCATCATTAGTGTATCTTCAATTTTTTTGGGCACATCAATACCCCCTCTTATTCTAATTACTAGTAAAATTTCTTCAGACATTATTTTGCCCATTCCTGTGGTGTCATAATTTTCATTGTTTCTTTTAAAGCTTCAAAAGCAGCAAAAGCGAAGGAAGTTGTAGTTGTTGTTGTGCCAATAGCCTTAGACCAACAATCTTGTATGCCTGCTAAAGTTAATACAATTTTTGCGTTATCTCCTACTACTAATCCAAGACCTTGAGGTCCAGGCATTAAGGTTATCTCAACACTACCTGCTTTACCAGTTACTTTAAAAGGTAAAGTGTGTTGTTGACCACAATCACATTCCCAGCTACCACATCCACGTTTAATTGGGTATAGGTTAAGCTTTGCCATTCTAACTCCTTTCTCTATTGCATTTCTAACTCTTTTAGCTTTACCAACACCTAATCCTATTAATCCATTCCCATTACCTACTGCAACAACTGCTCTAAATCTTGAGTTTTCGCCTGCGTCTGTTTGTTTTTGTACTAAGCCTATATCAATTACTTCATCTTTTAAATCAGGTAATAAAAAGTCAATAATTTCAACTTCTTTTATCTTGTATCCTTCTTTGTAAATTTCATATATACTAGTTATGTGACCTTCTTTCACCATTTTTCCGAGTTGAGTTTTAGGTATCCATGCTTCAATTGGAATTGTTTCTCCTTCTCTACTCATTTCATCAAGTCCTCCATTATTTTCTTTTTTACTTCATCAAAGTGCTCTGGAATTTTTTCTGGATCAAGTCCCTTTCGTAGATACATCGAAAATTGTTTTTCGTATAATACTGGATCTTCAATGTTTTTAGCGTAATTTGATAAGTCTGCACCACTAATCCTTTCAGAGTTAGGTATAATATCACTATCGCAGGGTATTTCTAAACCAGAATCTAATGCACCTTTAACCACTGCAAATACTTTTGATCCTATAGTAGGTCTTTTTAAACCAATATCAAGATTTGCTTTTAAGATGTTGTTTTCGATTGCTTTATAACCAGAAATTAATCCTAAAAGATAAGCGGCTTGTATGCTTTTACCATTTGCTTTCCAACCATATTTTTCTGTAAGTTCTTTTGAGGTTACTTCAGTTAATACAAAGTCACCTTTAATTTCGGACTGAATAACTTGAACAATTATTGATTTATTGGATATACGTACAACAAAACGTGGTGAATCCGATGTTGCTAAAATACGTCTTGCTTGATAATCGGTTTTATTTTCACGTCTTCTACGATAGGGAACACGATATCTAGGTCCTTTAGCCAAATGATCGCCTCCTCAATCTTTGTTCATTAATATATCTATCAAGTTCAGCTATTGATCTAAACTCCCCACCTTTAGCTTTCCGATACAAAGTTCTGTAAGTATTAACCGTTATAATTCTTTTTTCTCTCATATCAACTAATTTTTTTCTTAAAGATCTAATACGATTCATCCAAATAGTTTTTTCTGATATTACTGAATTTTTCTTACCTTTTTTTGTTCCAGGTCCAATTCTTCTTCCTTTCTTCTTTTTCGCTGATAATAATCTCGCTCTGTATCTACTAGTTGATACTAATGCTTGTGCCTTAATGACTTTATCATCGATCAATTTACGTATTTCAGCTCGGGTAATAGCAATTTCTACATCTGATGTTTTTTCAGGATCAATCCATATTCTATTTTGACCTACACCTAAAATTTCAGCTGCTAATCTTCTCTGATTTGTAAGATTCAATACCCTTCATCCTCCTTATTTTCAAGGTTTGAACCATTTATTGATGCGTTGAGAATTTTTATCCCATTTTTATTTGCTTCTGCGATCATTAACTGTCTTTTTCTTAAGCCAACAGATGAAGCAATACGTGCTACTTGTGTTTCAGGATTTATTTTTGTAATATCTTTTACATTATAAACTAAAACATCTTGCTTCCCTGATGGATGTAAATACCGTACAAGTTTTGGTCCTCTCCAACCAACATTTACTGATTTTGGCCATCCTTTTTCATTTGTTCTCATTTTATTATCAATACCTGTTGGTTTACGCCATCGTGGTCTAATTTTTTTATAACGCCATGTTTCAAAGGCTAAAAACGCTGGGCGTTTCTTATTTATTTTGTTTTTTAATCTAAGTAATCTTTTCTTTTCTGTTTGGTTCATTTTTATTACTCCTTGCTATAAACATATATTCCATCAATGAATTTTCTCAAGTCTTTTTTACGAATTTTAGTAGCAGTATGTAAATTTGCAGCTGTCTGACTAACATCATTTATATCTATACCTTTGATTATGACATCATCTCCATCAACAGAAATTTCAACATCGCCACAGATTTTAGCTATTCTAACTTTTTTTTCTCCAATAAAGTTTTCAATTAATACATTTTTATTTTGGATTTTTAAACTCATAGGAAAGTGAACATAAACTAATTTCATTTTATAAATGAATCCTTCCCTAACTCCTTTAAACATATTTTTAATATGTGCACTAAGAGTACCAATTAACGCAGATTCTTTTCTTTTAGGGTTTATCACTCTTAATATTAGATTATTTTTATTTAGAACGAATTCTATTTTTGTGTGTATAAAATCTCGTGATAATTTTCCCTTTTCTCCTATTATAGTAATTTTTTTACCATCTAGGCTGAACTGAATATCTTCAGGAATTTCGATAATATTTTCAATTATTTCTGTTGACACGTTCATCACCTAGTATACATAAGCTAAAACTACTCCACCAACATTTTGATCTTTAGCTTGTTTGTGATCAATTATTCCTTTAGGAGTAGAAAGTATAACGATTCCTAAATCTCTGCTAGGAAGGAATCTCTTTTCCCATTTTTCCATATCTTTTACTTTTGCTGAGTATCTCGGAGTAACTCCTTTACATTTGTTTATTCTACCAAATAATTGTACTTTAAACTTTCCTTGTCGTCCATCATCAATAAACTCTATTTCACCGATATATCCTTTTGATTGAATTAACCGTAATACTCTACCTACTAGACCTGAAGCAGGTGCAATTATACATTCATTTTTCCTTCGCGATTCGTGGTTCATAATTGCGTTTAAAGCGTTAATCAATGGGTCCATACAATCACCTATATTTAGTAAAACCTAACGATGGTGCTACTTCACGGAAGCATCTTCTACAAATATTTAAACCATATCTTCGAATTAGCCCATTATGATTTCCACATCTAATGCACGAACGTCTACCTGAACCAGTTGTCCTTACTTTCTTTTCATTTCCCATAATTATACCACCTCTACACCAAAAGTTTTTGAAATATAATTTCTAGATTCGTTGGGTGTAACTTTATGTTTATGTCCAATTTTCGATTTTCCACGTTTTTTCTTATCGATGCTATAACCTGGTCTTACAACAGTAACTAGAACATCCATCCCCATAATTCCTAAATTAGGATCATATTTTACACCTGGAAGATCAATGTGCTCTCTTATCCCAAAAGCAAAATTACCAGATTTATCAAAACTTTTTGACTTAAGTCTTCGACCTATAGCTAAAAATGCTTTATTAAGAAAATCTTCTGCTTTAGATCCTCTAAGAGATACCATACAAGCAATAGGTTCCCTTCTACGTATATTCCATGTTCTGATAGTTTGTTTAGCTACTCTTTGACATGGTTTTTGTTGTGTGATCTGCTCAAGGATAGTCATAGCATGGTCTAGTGGATCCCCTGAAGCACCCACACTCATATTAACCACTACTTTTCCGATCCTTAGAGCTCTCATTGAGTTCGTCTCTACGATTTCGGGTATCATTTTATTTAACTCTCCGGTAATGAAATTAGGGATTCTGATTCACCAAGAGGAAAAACATATTTAACTAAAGTGATTATGTCATCGCCTCTTGGAGTTCTAATAGTTGCAGTCTTTTTCCATCCTGGCTCATCCCCTAAGCCAATAATGGTTCCAGTTTCTCCTTGAGATCTTCCACCAGTAACGATTATTGGAATCATTTCCTTAAAACGTACATGAGATAAAATCTCAAGTTCTGGGACTTTAATTTTTATTACATCATTTACTTTATATTGATTATCAGCTTCAACTTGTATAGTTTTACCATCGTGAAGTCTCAGCTGAATTTTATTATTCTTTAAAGTATGTTTACCAATAATTCTACATAATTTATAATTATATTCATCATTTTTTATAGAATGTAATTTGTATCTTCCACCTTTCTCAGGCAATATCCGGAATAGTTCTCTAGATTCAGGAATACTAATTACATCCATTAAACCTAATGGAAAACGTTCATCGAGTCTAATTTTTCCATCCACTATAATTTTTCCTTGCTTAATAATCATTTTAGCTTCTCTATTTGTTGATGCGTGTTTTAAGTAATCTCTAAGAAGTACATTGATTGGAATAGATGTCTCAAAAGTATGAGGCCCTGGTTTTGTTTTAATTGCCCATGTTTTTTCTTTTTTATGTATTGGCCAAAAATGTGGACTCTTATGGCGTTTTAAATGTCTGGAAGGTCCTTTTTTACCCAATTACTTAATCCTCCTTTTTTGATTTGAAGCTTTTTCGCTCCAATATTTTTTTTCGCCAATCATCATCAGTTTTTAGTTTTGTCAACATAATATTAGATGATTTTACTGGCAATTGAACTGTGCTCCCATCGAGCCTTTGTCTAGTTAATCCTTCAATATAAACGGAACTAGTCTTTGTATTTACTCGTAAAACTTTACCTTCTGTAAGTTTACGATCACCTTTCACGATTTGAACAGTGTCATCTTGGATGACAACGAGACTTTTAGTACCATGTTGAGCTCTTAAATTAGGAGAAAGTGGTGCTGATAAATATTTACGTTTAATATGTAAAGGTGCATTTGCTTGTTTCTTTCTAGAAGAAGATGGTTTACTTACTCCCTTTTTTTTCATTAAACAATCATCCTCGCTGCGGTACCTATTCTAGCCCATCGATCTACTGCTTCTTTAGCTACTGGACCTTTAATATCAGAACCTCTAAGTGTCCCTTCAGGAGTTAAAATAACTGCAGCATTATCTTCAAATTGTATCCAACTACCATCTTTACGAAGATATGGCTTTCTCTGCCTTACGATTACTGCATTTAACATTTGTCGTCTCATCTCAGGAGTTCCTTCACGACATGAAACTATGACTAAATCACCAACACTAGCTGAAGGTAAGCGTCTTCTACGACCTTTATACCCAATCACCTGAATTAATCTAAGAACCCTAGCTCCGCTATTATCAGTACAATTAAAAACAGAACCAGACGTTAACCCCCCACTAAATTTACGTCGTGGTGGTATCCTCTTCTTAAGTCTTTTACTCATCTATCTATTCCTCCTCAGTTATTTTTTCAACAACGCAGAAAGATTTTGTTTTACTAAGAGGACGACATTCAGCAATTCGTACTCTTTCTCCTCTTTTAGCGTCAATACATGGAGGATTATGTGCGGTAATTCTACTACTCGCCCTTGCGTACCTTTCGTACTTACGGTCGAACTTGGTGTAGTTGATACGGATAACAACAGATTTTGACATTCTATCGCTAACCACCATTCCATCCAATAATCGTCCTCTTACCGCTAAAGAACCATGAAATGGACAGTTTTGGTCACTACACACGTTTTCGGGTTTTTTAAGGCTCATCATTTTTATCGCTCTACCAATTACGTTTATTTTTCTTTTTTACTCGATCTTCGGATCTATTATTAATATAAGTACCTTTGATTTTTAATAATTCATTATTTACTTTCATATAAAAAATTGAATTATTTTTTATAAATTTTTTAACAATTCCATTAAATTCTATTTCTAAAGTATTTTTCGTCTCATCAACTATTATGCCAAAATTGTTATTTTTATATTTATGTACTGAAGATTCTAAACCAATTAATTCGTGCTGTAAAATATTTATATTATTTCGCGACATTACTTTCTATTCTCCTCATTTTTTATAGTCTCAATTTGTGCAATTGCTTTTCGAAGATTTCTAATTTTTCCGGGATTTTCAAGTGATCCTCCAGCATTTATTAATGTACGCATTTTTGAAAGTTCAGTTTTTAATTCTTCAAGCTTTTCATTTCTTTTATCCGGATTCATTTCTCTAATATCATTTAATCTAATAATCGGCAATTTAATTAAACCTCCTCAGTGTTTTTTTCAGAATTAATATTTTCATCTTTATTTATTGTTTCATTTTGTTTTTCCAAGGTTTCTTCAGGAACAGTTTCTTTAATAACTGTTTCTTTAATATCTTTTTCAATGATTTCTTCTATTTCTTCAGGATATTGTATTTCAGGTAAATTATCTAATGATATTTTATCAGGGAATTTAGCATCAGGAGGAACTATGTTAACTGTAACACCTAATACTCCTCTTTTTTGTTTAACATGAATAGTTGCATGACGAAGATATTTTTTTGAAGGATCTCCTGCTTTAGGAATATATCCCTCACTCACTTTTTCGAATTTAGCTCTTGCACTTCTTAAAGGCCCACGTAAAATAATTTCACATCCAAGAGCACCACTATCCATTATTCGTCTTAATGACCAGAAAATGCTTCTCCTAAAATGAACTCCTCTTTCAAGAGCGTTTGCTACTCTAGCTGCCATTATTTGAGGATTTAATTCAGGTACTTCTATCTCAACTACTGTAATCTGTGGATTAGTTAAACCAAGTTGATTTTCTAGTTTATCTGAAGCCTCTTTAATTGCTCTTCCTCTTTTACCAATGACTCTCCCAGGTCTCATAGTATAGAGATTTATTTGAGCTCCAAGAGGTGTTTTTGTTAGAGTTATACCACCATAACCTGCTTCTTCAAATTCTTCAGATAAAAACTCATCAACGCGCATACGTTCTTTGTTATCTTTGATAATACGTTTAACTACAGACAATTAAATTTCCTCTACTGCGACCTCAACATGTGTGAGGTGTTTAAAATAGGGTGTAGCCCTACCAAAGGCTCTAGGAATATATTTTCTTATCCTTCTGCCTCTATTTGATGAAATGTGAATAATCTTAAGATTATCAGCGTATAGGCCTTTAAATTCCGCATTAGCTTCAACAGCATTCAAGATTTTTAAAATTTCTTGAGCTGCTTTTTTCGGGTATCTTCCTGCATCAAATCCTTGTGCCTCTTTCCTATGCGGTACTTTTAATTTATATCTAACATAAGGTATTGGTCTTTTAAGTTCTATGACTTCTTCTAAAACCTGTTTTGCCTGAGGTAATTTCATTCCTTTCAGGTAGTTACAGATCTCTCTAGCCGCTTTTGGTTTAATTCTAATATCTCTACCGCTAGCAATGGCTGTCTTATCAGTATTCAGCCCTGTGATCGAGTATTTCCAAGATGGCATATACGCACCGTTCGCCTTACATCAAATCGAGGCTTAATATAAAAACATTATCAAAATGAAGTGAAGTGTAAATGCTATTATTCAATATTCAATACAATTGTGTTTGTAATAATTATTTTAATATAGTTAGTGATAAAATGTATAAAATAAAAGTAGTTAAAATAAATAATTTAAATAGAGAGAAGAATTACTTCAACGGAATATACATAGAACTTCTTGATGCCCCAATACCTGGTTTTCCATGGCGTACAGGTGTATTAGTAATTGAATATTCTCCAAGGTAATGTCCAAGCATTTTTTCATTTATTCTTACATCCACAAATTTACTACCAGAGTATACTTGGATGGTTTTACCTATCATTTCTGGTAAAATTACTAAATCTCTTGCATGGGTTTTTATTGGTTTCGAACTCTCACTTCGTATTTTTTCTAAGACTATTCTTTGTTCGTTACTTAGTCCTCTTTTTAGACTCCTTCTCATTCTTGAAGGAAGTAAAGATATGAACTCGTCCATTGACATTGATGTTAGTTCTTCTACAGTTTTTCCTCTATATAGAAAATTTTTTGGCATATCATTCACATCATATTCATGCTTATATTTTAAGTTTCCACTCTTCTGACTCTTTTACCGCCACGTCCTGAACTTCTTGCAGCAATTAGACCTACTTTAGCTCCAGGTGGCAACCTTCGACCTACTGTAGTAGATTTTCCTGGTCTCCTATGTCTACCTCCACCATGGGGATGAGCAGCTGCATACATTTTTACTCCATGTGCAACCGGGTATACTTTATTTGATGCTTTAGATGCGTACCATGCTTCTCCTGCTTTTAAGTAGGGTTTTTCTAGTCGCCCTCCACCAGAGATAATTCCTATTGTTGCTCTTGAATTATTATTAATTGTTATGTTTCTTTTTGAAGGGAGTTTTAATACAGTTTTTTTGGGGTTTTGAGCAATTATTGTAGCAAAACTTCCACCACTTCTAGCAATTCTTCCACCATCACCAGGTTTTAATTCAATATTACAAACCATAGTACCTTCAGGTATCTTTACAAGAGGTAAAACATTTCCAACTTTTAAAGAAGCGTTTTTACCAAGTTCAATTTCTTGATTTACATATGTTCCTTCAGGTGCAATTGTATAATAGTTTTGGTTATTTGTTAATTCTATATATGCAAGAGGAGCATTACGTCCTGATTCATGAATTATTTTTTTTATAACACCTTTTACTTCTTCTTCAACTACAGTTTCAGGATATTTAACTTGCGAAATTTTACCTGTTTTAGCTGCTTGAAATACTGGAGTTCCTCTTCCTCTACGTTGAACTTTAATTCGTTTTCCCATTCATTTCACCTAAAGTATCCCTAGTTTAATAGCAAGATCTGAAGCGTTATAACCTTCTTTTAACTTTACAAATGCTTTTTTCTCTCCAGAACGATCAATTAATGTTCTAATTTCTGAAGACTCTACATCGTATAATTCTTTTATAGCTATGGATATATCTTTTTTTGTAGCTTTTCGATTTACTATAAAAATTATTTTATTTTCATTCTCAATCATGTATACGCTTCGTTCTGTCATTGTTGGATATTTAATTACATCATGAGGTTTCATTATAACTCCTCCCATATTTTGTCAAGATTCAGAAATGCTGTTTTTGACCATAAAACAAGTCTACCTGGGTGAGCTCCGGGGGCTAAAACTTCTGCATTTAAGTTTCTTAAGTTAATTACTTCAACTCCGGGTAAGTTTCTAGCGGCTTTACTGATTCCATTATCATTAGAAATTACAAAAAGAGGCCCTTTCCCAATTTTTTTTATTCGACCTCTCATTTTTCCTTTTCCGGCTCTAATCTTTTTACGATCTGATCTTTGGACATCTAACCAAAGCCCTAATAAATTTAATAAATCTTTTACTTCTTTTGTTTTGTGTATATCTTCAATTGCGTCATCAATAACTAAGGGTAAATTGACTTTTTCATCAAACTTATGTCCTCTTAATTGAACTATTTCTTTTTTTCCAGAAGCTGAAATTCCCGATCGTATAGCTAACCGTTTTTCTTTTTTGTTAATTTTCTTTATTATGTTTTTTTCTGCTAAAGGTGGAAAAGCACTATGTCCTCCTACTGCTTGTACTGCAAATGCTGCTTTACTACTCTGTTTAAGTCTAGGTAATCTGGCTTGACCATGCCCAGTTCCTCTAGAAATAGCTGTGGTTCTTTTACCAGCCATAGGATCGCGTCCTTGAGGCTGGAAATTTCTACTTTGTTGTGAAATTACAGCTCTTTTAATTACTTCATTTTTTAAAGGTGTATTGAATATTTTAGGAAGGTCTACTTCAGCAATTGTTTCATTTTCCAAATTTATAATTGGAACTTTATCAGTCAAGTCTCTTTTCTCCATTCAGTTTTTATAAAAGTCACATTTGGAACAGCTTCGGTTTTTTGTATAGATTTATTTGATTTTCTAAATCTTATAAGCCTTTTTGCTGGTCCCATGACGCTTCCTTTTATTACAAGATAGTCTCCTTTTACAGAGCCATATCTGTTAAAGCCTCCTAAGGGAGTTACTTTTTTCCCATCTGATCCAATGAGAACAATTTTTTTATTTACCTCAATTCTATGATGAAGCCCCATTTGTCCTGCACGAGGTACATTAGGGTGAATTGTTCTTGGTGAGGCAGGACTAATAGCTGCTACACCCCTTATAGTTTTTCTAGACTTGTTCTGTAAAATTCGGATACCCCATCTCTTTACTGGGCCTTGGAATCCTTTTCCTTTAGTGGCACCAGCAATATCCACGAATTCACCTGCTTTGAAGATATCTGATATACTTATTTTTTTCCCGAGGAGGCTTTTAGCAAAGTCTAGTTGTTCTTCAATTTCTCCTCCTCCAATTTTTATTTCAACAATATCAGAAATATTCTTCGGAAGTGATGTAAGACGTGGTTGTGTTGCGGCAAGAATACGTATTTCTATTATCCTGCCGAGTAGGCTTGTGAGGTGCTCAAGCGCTTTGGTTGGATCTGGTTTACGGGTGTTTTTCAATTTTTTCATAAGGTCTTTTGTTAGTTCAGCCATCCATGCTTCTGAAAGAACTTTTAATCCTTCAGTCGTCATTTCATATCCTCTTACTGCACAAATTAGCATTGGAGGAGTATCAATAACTGTAGCTGCAACTTTAACCTCTTGCCCGAACTCAGGTTTCTTTTCACGATCCTCTATTAAATAGAGATGTGTCATTCCAGCCTTATATCCAGCGAAGCCTAGGAGTTGTGGTCCCTCTTGGGGTGTAGGCCAGTATCTAATCCTACCGTTAATATGATCTGTTCTCTTTCTTGGTGAGAATGATTTCGAACCTCTTCTTGGTGATCTTGGCCTAGGCATATTCGCCTCTCCTTTTTTGGATTAGCTGTATTGAATCAACAAGTCTCGAATTTAAACGATTCGTCTTTTATTGAGTAACAATGATATAATCTGATAATTATGGTTAATTTTCATATTTTAATTTTTATTAAAAAAA
>JAFGHP010000034.1 GCA_016930055.1 Candidatus Bathyarchaeota archaeon
AATAAAAATTATAATTTATATTAAATATAACTGATTATTATATACGGGACCTGAACCCATTAAGGTTCAAGTCCCTTCGGGCCCACTAAAAATAAATAAAAAATTTGTTGGATGTTTTTTTAATATTATGCAAAAATTGAAATTAAACAGAGATTTTACTGAATGTTATTATTTTTTTAAGTTTTAATCTGTTTTATTTTTTATTATTTTTTAAAGATAATATTTAAATGTTACTTTTAGTTATTATTAATTATGATAAATTTATGGCAAAAAACGCTTTTTTATATAGTATTTTTAATTGGTTTATTTCTCTTAACCTTTTTACGAAATAATAATACGGTTGGTCAATTAGAATATTTTATACTTCACTGTTCTTACATATATACAACATATAAAATAATAAAAAAGTTAGATAATAAAATTTGATCACATTAAGCATATAGAATTATATAAAAAAAATAATAAACTGTCGAGAATTTGGATTAACCTCATCTCAGGCTATCAACGTATTTAAGCCCTTATAAAGGGAAACACCTCTTTGCTTCAATTTGATGGTTAATCCGAAATCTCTTGAATTTTATAATGGTTTAGCCCCCTTATACAGAAAGGCTTTAAACTATGCTTTACATCTCCATCCGTGAAACCCCTTATGATTAGGGATTGAAGTCATTTACAATCAAAGTGTTCAATATGAGTGAAGATAAAAAACCTGTCGAAGAAAAACCTGTTGAAGAGAAAACTGTTGATGAAAAGTTAGAAGAACCTAAGACAGATGAGGAAAAAGTTCCTGAAGTTGATCTTACCGAAAGTAAAACTGAAGAAGAGCTTACAAAAATTGATGAAGAAAAGACCCCAGAAGAATTACCAAGTGAAGTAAAAGAAGAAGCACCTGAACTTGAACCTCGAATAGAAGGCGCAGTTAATAATGGTGATTTTGTTCAAGTTGAAATGACTGGTAAAGTAGCTGAAACTGGCGAAGTATTCGATACAACAAGTGAAGAGATTGCTAAAGAACATGGTTTGTATAGTGAAGACCGTGTCTATGGTCAGAAACTTGTTGTTGTTAATGATGGTTGGGTGTTGAAAGGATTAGATAAAAAACTAAGAGGCATTAAGCCAGGTGAATCTACAGCAATCGAAATTGAGGCTGAAGATGCGTTTGGTGAAAGAGATGCAAATAATATTCAATTGATACCCTTCAGAATTCTACGTTCAAAAGGCGTTAATCCAGTTATTGGATCTGAAATAGAAATTGATGGACGTAATGCAGTAGTACGAAGTATCGGTGCAGGAAGAGTTCAAGTTGATTATAATCATCCTCTTGCTGGAAGAAAAATTATTTACGAAGTAACTGTTAACAAAATCATTGAAGATCAATATGAAAAACTCAAGGCCCTAATTAATCGAAGGTTCGTTGGAATTGAAGCTGAAAAATTTATTATACAAATAGCAGAGAAAAAAATAATTATTCAAATACCTGACGAGATCTTCTTTGGTGAGAATATTCAAATTGCTAAAAGAGGTTTAGCAATAGACATAATGAAATATTTCCCAGAATTTGAAGAAGTCGAATTTGTAGAAATAATCAAGAAGACCTAAATTTCTTTCTAACCTATGTGATTTGGATGGTTCTTGATGCTGTTGTAGTGGGCGCAGGACCATCAGGCTTAATTTTTGCTGAAAAAGCTGCATCAAAAGGTTTAGACGTAGAAGTACTGGAAGAACATGCTAAAGTAGGTATACCTAATCATTGTACAGGATTACTAAGTGTTGAAGGACTAAATCGTTTAGGTTTACATCCTTCAAAAGAAATGATTCAACAAAAAATTTCAGGATGCTACGTTTTCTCTCCTAAAGGTGATTGTGTTGAGGTGAGAGATAATAGAGTAAGAGCTTATGCAATTGATAGAAGTTTATTTGATCAGCATATAGCTGAAAATGCATTAAACTCGGGTGCAAGAATCAACTTGGGGAAACGAGTTGATTCTTTTATTATTTCCCAAAATAGGGTGATAGGTGTTCAGAGTCAGGGACTAAATTTTCATTCTCATATTACAGTTGATGCTGAAGGTCCTTCGAGGAGACTTTTATCTAAAAGTGGTTTATTTAAAAAATGGGAAAAACCTTTACTCGGAATTAATGCGGAGATTAAAGCTGAATTAGAACCAGAAATGGCTGAAGTATGGTTCAGTAAAACTTATGCACCAGGCTTTTTTTCTTGGGTTGTACCCTTAGAATCGAATTATTGTAGAGTTGGTTTAGCTTCTAACTCAGGGATGATTATTGAAAGATTAAAGAAATTTATTAAAAAAAGGTTTGATTCAGATTTCAATTATAATTTTAGAGTAGGGCAAGTATTAGTTGATGGTCCTCTTTCCAAAAATTCTTTTAATGGATTACTTCTTACTGGTGATGCAGCTGGTCATGTTAAGCCAACTACAGGGGGAGGCGTAGTAATGGGTGGGTTATGTGCAATTGAGGCAGCTGATATTGCAGTCAAAGCAATTGATCAAAACGATACTTCAGCTGAATTTCTTGGATTATATGATGCTAAGTGGAGAAAAAAATATTACAACGAATTTAGAAGCATGAAACTTCTCAGAAATATTGCTGATAAAGTAAATGATGATCAAATCAATAAAGCTTTCACATTATTTGTAAAGGAAAATTTAAATGATAAACTGTTAAAACTTGTTTCATCAGGCGACATGGACTTCCAGGATGCTGTGATAAAAAAAGCTCTTCAAGATCCCAAAATATTGTTACTAATTGCACGAATTATAGGTAAACTTGCCCTCGATGAAATGCTTCAATTCGTTAATGTTTAAATAGGAAGTCTCCTCTGTATCAGGGCTGAGTATAATGAGTACATGTATTTCCTGTGGTAGGAAAGTCACCCCTGAAGAAAAAGCAGTTAAAATGACTTGTCCAAACTGCGGTGGCATTACTATTTGGCGTTGTGAGAAATGCAGACTTTTTGGTCGCACATATAGATGTCCCGCTTGTGGTTTCACTGGGCCATAATAATTTACTATTATTTTAATAAAGGCAAATTTCCTGTAACTTTATCAATTTTATCTGAACGATCAGGGCCTATACCTAATACTGTTACTGTTCCTGGTGCGACTTCTGTTAATCCTCTGTCTTGAATCATGACATTAACTATGTCTAATTTTTTTGCTTTCTCAACGAGTTCTCCTAACTCTACAATATCGTCAGCGACGACAACTACTTTTTTTGATCCTTCATCGTGCCATTTTTTCCATGCAGAGTGGTTGATTTTTTTTCCATCTTCTGATGCTTCAACTGCTGCATGACATGCTTGAGCAACAAGTTTTCCAGTGCTAATTTTAAGATCTCTTCTAGTCACAATAACTAGTTTATACTCGAATGGGCTACTATTGCTCAAGGAGTTAATCTCTCCCGGTCTCTTGGAAACATTGCACATTCACGAATATTTGTCATACCCGTTATTATCATTGTGATTCTTTCTAATCCTATGCTCCAACCTGCGTGTGGTGGTGCACCATATGCAAATGCTTCTATATAATTTTCAAAGTCTTCAGGGTCTAAACCTTTGAATTTTAGGCGTTCTCTTAGTAATTCAGGTATATGTATCCTTTGTGTGCCACTTGATATTTCAATTCCACCATATATGCAATCAAAAGCTTTCACAACATCTGGATTATTTTCATAGGGCATAGCATAGAATGCTTTCTGTGCTCCAGGCCAATCTTTAAGGAAAAAGGCTTTCTCTCCAACTAATTCCATTAATAATTTCTCTTGAGGTTTAGTAAAGTCATCTCCCCAAACAATTTGCTCTCCAATGTTCTGTAGCATTTGAATAGCTTCCGTATATGTTACTCGACGGAAAGGGATTTTCGGGATTTCCAAATTTTCTTGCTTCAATATTTTTAATTCTTCACTACATGTTTCTTTAATTTCTGTTAATATGTGTACAAGAACTTTCTCTAAAACTTGCATAACGGTTTCATCGTCCGCGAAAGCTTGTTCTATATCCATTTGTCTTATTTCGTTTAGATGAGTTGGTGTGTTAAATTTTTCTGCTCTCCATATTGGTGTAATCGTAAAAACTTTCTCAAAGCTAATTGCTGTCATTTGTTTATAGAGTTGAGGGCTTTGCGCGAGGAATGCTTTTTTTTCGAAATAGGGAATAGAAAATAGTTCTGCGCCACCTTCAGATGCACTTGAGATAATGCATGGTGGTTGGAATTCAATATATCCATTATTAGTAAGGTATTCACGGAAACTCGATAAAATTTTATTTTGTATAATGAATATTGAACGGGTTTGAGGGTTCCTAAAATCTAGAAAACGCCAATTGAGTCTTGTTTCTAATTCGCTTTGTGTCTGTTGAGTTATATCGACGGGTAAAGGTTGTTTACTTTTATTCAGGACATCAATTTTTTCTGGGATAAATTCGACACCGGCATTAGCTATATTACTCTGAACCGTTTCTCCTGTTACTTTGACAACATCTTCTCTACCTAAATTCTCTGAGGGCATTAAATTAAGATCTTTAATAGTTATTTGTATCTCGCCAGATTTATCTCTCAATAATATGAATTTTATTTTAGCTAAATCCCTTGTACGTATAACCCAACCAGCAATGGTGAGTTTTTCGCCTATTCTTTTTTTAGCTTCATCAATATAGACTCTATCAAACATTAAGTGACTCACTCTGTATAGACTAACCGAAAAGAAGGATAGGAATAATAAAAACTTTTGAGATTAGTAAGTGTATTCTACTCGTAAATTCATATTTCGAACTTTTTTAGCAATATCTGTTAATGCTTGTATTCTCTTTTTACTTAATCTTCTTACTCCCCTTGCTGCTAAAACAACACGAGTCTCAGTGCTTCCATCTGGAAGCCAGATTATGTTTATAGTGATTATTTGTTGTGTTGAGAAGAGATCCTCTAAGAATTTTCTGTCATTCATTCCTGTTTCAATAACCAAAACTCGTTTGTTTATTGAATCCCCAAAATCACGTAATAGTTTTGGATTAGAATTGAACTTAGATGCATCACCTTTACCCACAATTAATACAAGGAATCCCCCAACATCAACAACATTTTCGAGAGTAACTGTTTGAAGAAATGGGTTTTGATTTTCATAGGTTAATAGTTTTTTAGCAATCTCAATGTAGTCATTGCTAACAATGCCAGACTTTAGTTTCTGCTGGCACTTGGAACAAAGCATCCCGCTTTTTAAGCAGAACTCGCATAATTGGGTTTGCACTCAGTGGTCCTCCGGTGTTCCGGAGAAGTCACCGCGAGAGGCTTGTTCACCATCCTATGGCTTCAGCATAATTTCGATAGTGCTGACGTTGCTAGGCATACTCCGTTCTTCGGATTGAACCTGTTCGGTACCAATTTTGATTTCAGCTACTTCGACGTCCGGCATGAACCTATTTTTAAGTACTTCCACGACATCAACCGCTCTGCTAATTGATTGACCTCTAGCTTTAACTATTACATTCTCTTGACCACTTTTAAAGAGTGTCATACATGCGAGAACATAATTGAGGACAGGTTTGCGTCCGATGAATACTGTGTTAGATCTCTCCACTTTGACTCCTCCAGTCTACATTTTTTGTAGGTGTGCTAACATTAATCCTATTTGAGTTAAAAGGTTATCGGGAAAATAGCATATTTTGTCACTAAAAACATGATTTTTATTGAATTAGAGTTTTTCTAAAACTTTGTATTATTTTCTATATCTATCATTTTTCCATGGATCTGCTGAATCGCTATAAATGCCTTTTTCCCAATAACCCAATTTGTTTTTACTTAAAAACGTCATTTTAGTTATCCACATCGGAGATTTATATGCATATTTATTTGGCACAATTAAGCGTACAGGGCCTCCTAATGGTTGTGATAAATCTTCATCATTAAGTCTGTGAGCAAGGATCACATGGTCTTCCATCAAATAGCTTAAAGGTAGTGAAGTATTATATCCGTCAGCGCATTCAAACCATACAAATTTTGCACTATTTTTTACTTTAATTATTTTAATAAGATCTTTGAATAATACTCCCTCCCATTTCTGATTTAATACACTCCATCCTTCCACGCAATGAAAATTGCTTATGTCAATTGATTGTTTCAAATTAAGAAATTGCATCCAATCTAATTTTAAAGGAGAATCAACTTCACCATCAATTATTAATTTAAACTCTTCTTTTCTAATGTTGGGTAATATATTTATTATTCCTGGGTGTTCTATGCCCCATAATAATATTTTTGGGATAGTATATTGGTTTGGGGGAAGTTTATCAGGTTCTTTTTTTTGGGAAACCAATTATATCAAATTTAAATGAAATTTGTTAGAAATAAACCCTATTAACCATACTCTTATACTTCCTAATATTACGATATAATTATTTATGACTAGTAAAGAAGATGCTTTAAAGATTTTTAAATTACTTGAAAAAGAATATCCTCATGAAAGTAAGACTGAATTAAAATGGAAAAAGCCTCTAGAGTTACTTATTGCTACTATACTTTCCGCACAAAGCACTGATGATCAAGTTAATAAAATAACACCAAAACTTTTTACTAAATATAAAAATGTAAAAGATTACGTTGAAGTACCAAAAGAAGAACTCGAATCAGATATAAAAAGTTCGGGTTTTTATAAACGTAAAGCGGAATACATTCAGACATCATGTAAACAAATTTTAGAGAATTTTAATGGTGAAGTACCTAAAACGATGGAAGAATTACTTCAACTTAAAGGAGTTGCTAGAAAAACAGCGAACATCGTTTTAGGAAATGCTTATAATACTGTTCAAGGAATAG
The DNA here is from genome assembly GCA_016930055.1 of Candidatus Bathyarchaeota archaeon. Classification (GTDB taxonomy): domain Archaea; phylum Thermoproteota; class Bathyarchaeia; order TCS64; family TCS64; genus UBA8941. The sequence continues at coordinate 6,828 of JAFGHP010000034.1, forward strand.
CCGTGGACACTCATGTAATGAGGCTAAGTCAAAGATTAGGATTATCAAAACAAAAAGATAGAAACAAAATTGAAACTGATCTTATGAATTTATTCCCAAAATCGACTTGGATTTCCTTAAATTATCTATTAATCACTCATGGGAGAAGAGTCTGTAATGCAAAAAAACCAAACTGTCAAAGCTGTATCTTAAATAGTATTTGTCCATCTGCATTTAATTTTAAACATTATATGAAATAAACTATTTTTTTTCGTACATCGCTTTATATTTCTTACTTTTTTCACCTGTTCTAGATAATTCTCTTAAATACATTTCTCTGTCTTTATCACCAATTTCTCGTATTGGTTTAGCAGGTAGACCTAATGCAAGTTGATTATCTGTTAACTGAGTTCTAGGGCTACAAACAGCACCAGCTGCAACGATGCAACCATTTCCTATTATGCTTCCATCAAGAACAATTGCACCTACTCCAATTAGACACTTTGAACCAATTTTTGCACCATGTACTGTTGCTCCATGACTTACAAGAGTATCGGAGCCAATTATTATTGGGTTACCTGTTGGGGCTTCAATTATACAATTTTCTAAAATTGTACAATTTTTATTAATAATAACGGCGTCATCATCGCCTCTAATGATTGCTCCTGTCCATACATTAACCCCTTCTTCTAAGGTAACATCTCCTATCACCCAGCTACCCGGAGCAAGAAATACTGATTCATGGATTTTCGGTTTTTTTCCTTCAAATTCAATTACTGACATTACTATCTAATGAATAATTTAGTAGTTATTTGAAAAACTTGCTGGTTTATTTACTCATTTCAAGCATTCGTTCAATTGGTTTTAGAGCTTTAATACAAATTTCTTTTGGTACTTTAACAATTGGGTCCTCATTAACTAATGCTTCGTAAGTATTTTGTAATGTGATACGTTTCATACTAGGGCACTCAGCATTAGGATTAGCTGGAAGAAATGTTTTGCTGGGAATCTCTCTTCTGAGCCTATCAACCATTCCGATCTCTGTTCCTATTATGAAAATTTTTTTTGATGATTCTTTGCAATGTCTATACATTCCTCCTGTACTAAGAACATAATCTGCATTATCTTGGAATCCTGGGTCACATTCTGGGTGAACAAGAAGATCTGCTTCAGGATATTTTTTCTTAAGCTCTAAAGCCTCTATGCCATCCTTGAATAATTTATGAGTATTACAGAATCCGTATTTTGGTACTGGTATTAATTCAACATTAGAGACTCTTTTTTTAACATAATAACCTAAATTCCAGTCTGGACCAAAAATTACTTTATCTTTATCTAATTTTTGAATAATTTGAACAGCATTAGCTGAAGTGCAAGTTACATCACACTCCGCTTTAGCTTCAGCAAGAGTATTTACGTATAAAACAACAGGTACTCCTGGATTTTCATTTTTTGTTTTTAAAAGGGTTTTTAATGGGAGTTGAGCAGCCATGGGGCATCTCGCAGAAAGGTTCGGTAAAATTACTTTTTTTTCTGGATTCAGTATGCTTGCAGTTTCTGCCATAAAATCAACACCGCAAAAAATAATCATTTTTGATTCAATATTTTGGGCTTTTCTACTTAGTTCAAGACTATCTCCAATAAAATCAGCTACTTCTTGAACTTCATTTACTTGGTAATTATGAACTAGAAGAACTGCGTCTTTATCTTTTTTCAATTGATTTATTTTTTCTTTTAACATTTGTATTTTTTCACTCATTGTTATTAACCCTCAACCAGCTTAATTTCAAGTTTAACATCTAATGCTTTTGATGAATGAGTTAAAGATCCTAAACTTATTATATCTACGCCCGTTGAAGCATAATCCAAAATATTATCGGATGTAATCCCTCCAGAAGCTTCAAATATTACATTTTTTCTTAGACCTAAATCATCTAGTTTTATCAAACATTTTTTTATTTGATCAGGATTCATGTTATCTAACATAATGATGTCGGCTCCTTTTTCAGCTGCTTCTTTAGCTGCCTCTAACGATTCTACCTCTATTTCAATTTTTTTTGTAAAACTAGTATTTTTTCTTACAATTTTTAAAGCTTCAGTTATTGATGAAATAATTTGAAGGTGATTATCTTTAATTAAAATGCAATCATCGAGCCTTATTCTATGGGGATCCCCACCTCCTAATTCAACGGATTTTTTTTCGATTTCTCTTAAACCTGGTAATGTTTTTCTTGTTGCAGAAATTTTGATCTGTGGATTAATTTGTTTAATTTTTTTATCAAGTTCAGCTGTTTTAGTAGCTATCCCTGACATATGTGAAATTAAGTTTAAAGCTGTTCTTTCCCCTGCTAAAAGTGCTTTTACTTGACCTTCAACTTCTAAAATGGTTTTATTTGCTGATACTTTATCTCCATCATTAGCATATTTTTTTGTTTTACATCCCAAGATTTTAAAAAGTGTTATGACCTCCTCTAATCCTGCAATAATTCCTGGTTCTCTAAAAAAGAGTTTAGCTGAACCATTTATATCCTTTAAAATTAAAGCTTCTGTAGTAATATCACCATAACCAATATCTTCTTTTAAAAATTCTTTTATTTTCTCTTCATTTATATACCATTTTTTAGTCAAGTTGATCCACCAAGATTGGAGGTTATTATGTTTTTACCTTCAAACCTCATTTATATATTCTTAGTAATTAAAGAATAAAACATATGATCTCTTAAATAATAATTATGAAATTTTTCATTTAAAATAACGTTTCTTTTTTACTCTTATTAACGTAAAAATTTTTAAAAGCTTATGTATTGATTGAGTTAGTGAAAAGCCTTGGATTATAGACGATATCTAATTGAACTCGGAACTGGTATTGATATGCATGGAGAAGATGAAACTAAAGCTGCTAAAAAAGCAGTAAAAGATGCAATAAGTCATTGTAGCATGGTGGGTTTAGGTCAACTTTTTAAAACAAAAAGCTTCAGAGAAACGGAAGGTGCATTATTAGTTGATGTAACTATTGCTGCTCCAAACCCAGAAAAAGTTAATGGGGAAGAAGTGTTAAAAGAGCTCCCTGAAGGTAATCGGAGAATCAGAATTGTTAAGGGCGGTTTAAGATTCCCCCCTGATGGTACTCCTGATGAAGCTAAGACTCATGGAATAACTATTGTTAACGCCGCTATAGTTGTTTTAATTGATGTTGACAAAGTGGAACGAAGATAATATTTACAATAAATTTCCACATTTTGTACAATATTTTGCTGAACGTGGATTTTCTTCACCACAGACAGCGCAATTAATAGGTCGTCTTTTTTCTTTTACTGATTTAATTTCTTTATCTAGCTCTGAAGCCACTTCTTTAAGGGTTTCTCGAGCAACTTTAACGCCTTCATCAATTGCCTTTGAAGCTTTTTTCAAAGCTTTATCAAGGTCTTGTTTTATTTCAGTTTCAGTCCATGGAATTGTTACACCTTCTTTAATCCCTTTAGGTGTTCTTGTACCACAATTGGTACAGAAATTAGCATCATCATTCAATTCTTTTCCACAATTTGAACAATAAACCATGTTAATCATAATAATTGTATATTAACTGGTCCATTAATTTTTCTTTAAAATTCAAAAATTCTTAAAAAATTTCGGATAAAAGCTAATCTAAGCTCAATTGCCTTGATGCTTAATATCTTCTTGGTGGTCTGTGTTTTGCGAAACATTCTTGGCAGTATACTGGACGACCTTCCGTAGGCTTGAATGGAACTTCACATTCTTTGCCACAATCGCTACAAACTGCTTTATGCATTTCTCTTGGACCGCCAAAATTACGCCTTCCTCTATATCCCATCTATTTCACCTCTTTCAAATTCTACTCGTACGATTAGGTACATTGACAGATGAGAATGATGGTTGTTATTAAGTTTATTTGAAAAAAGGTATGTTTTTACCAGTCTCCTTTTCTGTTAATCCATTCAATTGTATCTGGATGGATTTCATCCCAGGTTTTAACATATTCTTTAACTTTATCTGCCAATTGTACTGTTTCGTTATATCCCTGTTTCTTTATGAATTCATCTATCTCATTTTGTGTTTTTCGTCTCGCTACCCATTTATCAGAATTTGCTACTCTTAATAAGAATCTACTGTAATTGGAAGCTGCTTTCCATAGGTTTTCTAATTCGACTTTATCTACTGTATCATACCTACTATGACCATATCCTCGACCTTGGGTTGTGCGCGCAGCTTCAATGTCTCCACCACTTCCACAAGGAACTCCTCTTAAATAGAAAGGCCAATGATCACTGTAAGGACCAACTCTATGCCCAAAGGGGAATGGTGACTTTAATTCTTGTGCAGCTTTTTTCATAAACTCTTCTAGTTCTGGGTGGTCATGTAATGTTACTCCTTTTCTCCCAGCGCCTCCTCCTGCGTCTAGATTTAACATGAATCTAATATTCTCTAAATCATCAGAATGCATTGATGTATATGCATAACTACCAAAAAGCCCAGTTTCTTCCGCTCCAAAACACATGCCTCTTACTTTCCTCTTTAAATCTTTTTTAATTAGACTTAAAACTCTAGCAATTTCAAGCACAACAACTGCTCCAGAAGCAGGATCGACTGCGCCTTGGCTAATATCATGTCCATCGTAATGGCTTCCGACAACAACGTATTCTTTACTATTTAATGTGCCAGGAACGTCTCCAATTACATTATAAGTTGTAACATTCATGTTTTTATCCGTAGTTTTAATTCTAACTTCGACTTCACCTGCTCTCTCTAATATACGAGTTAAAAACATGCCATCTTCATAACAAATTCCTATTGAGGGAACAATTGGACTAATCCCCCCTGTTTGTGGACCATAAGCTGGATATTGGTTCATAAATATCCAACCTTTGGCTCCAGCTAGAATACTACGCATAAATTTTTCTGTTCTATGTAAACTGCGAGCAGCTCCTGGAGGATTAGCAGAAGATACCATCACTATATTGTCTTTAATCTCTTCTTTCCTTTTTTCGTAAACCTCAACAGCGCCTTCAGCTAACCAAACCAGTTTTGCTTCAACCTCGCCAGTGATACTGTGAGGGAGACTTATACAATCAAAATCACGTTTGATTGGGCTAGTAATACTTAGTTTTGCTGGTCCACGCTTCCAACCAGGTATTTTAAAAGGTTCATAATATGCATCTTTTATTCCATATTCCTTTAGTTTTTCAACCATATACTTTACTGAACCTAAATCTCCTGGAGTTCCAGGAAATCTACTCCCATGAACATCACATAAGACTTTCAAGTTATCCATTGGTTCTGTGGAGGTATAAATTTCAGATACTATCTTTTTATCTAACTCTAAATATGGATTTGACATTCAACACCATTTAATACACGATGTAGAATAGATTTAAAATTTACATCTAAAAATTAGATAGTAATAGGATAAAACAACGTTAATGTAAAATCATCGCTAGTTCCAGGTGTATGATGTTGCTCTAAACATTGTGCAGCACCCATTTTATATCCTTTAGATTTTACCCAATCATCTAGTTTTTTCCAAGCATAGGGTATTGTTCCAAAAGGATCTCCTCCTGTTTTACATATTGTAGTTACATATTTTGATGGAGGAATTATTTTATATTCAATGTCTTCTTCCTCTTCTTCATCAAAATCTACTTTAACCCAAATCTCGTAGGCTCTAATTTTTTCATTTTTAGTTAAATCTGGTCGATCAAATCCATAAATAGGGTGTTTATCCATATCACTCATATACACTTTATGTTTTACCCAATCCGCAAGTTTATTAATAGAATCATGTTCTGGCGTCTCACTAATTGCTCTAAAACAAGCAACTTTCATAACTGGTAATTCTACTATTTTATAATCTTCTTTCATTTTACCTTCACTTTTATATATATTACGGATGAGTTCAATACGACGTTCAGATTCTCTACTTTTTTTCCAGTCTGAAACAATGTACGAATCAGTTAATGAGATTAATAAATTATGTCCATCCTCACTTAATCGATAACTACCCCTTGTGATTTGATTAATTAGTTTATTTTTACATAATATGGATAAATGATGGCTTAATGCAGTCTTGCTTAAACCTGTAATTTCAAGTAATTTTTTATATTCTATTGTTCCTTCTAACAATTCACTTAAAATTAATAATCTGTGTTTTTCACCAATTGAATTGAAGATTTTCGCAATCTTTTCATTATCTCTTCTTAAAATTTGTCTAGTTTGGATTTCTGATTCGAACACATTTACTCATCCTTGAGATCCACCATAAATTAATAAATATAAAAATTTTGTAAAAATAGTGATATATCACTAATTATACTGAATGCTATGATAGAAAGATCAATAAATAAGAGTAATTATTTTAAGAAATATATAATATCAAAATGAAGATTTTTGTATCTTTTTTCAAAGAGTTTAATATGTCACATTTGTAGATGAATATCGTTTAACACATGAGCATAATAATATTTACTGATAATCCTAATGTTGTTGAAACTAAATTAGTATTAGAAGAAATAATTGCTAAAAACGTAAAAGTAACTTATTTAGCTCCTTGGGATATTCACTTTCCAGATTTCCCATATAAAGAGGCTTCAGTGGTTTATGTTCCAAGTAACATGTTACATCGGGGAAGTACTTTTGAATATTTACATAGAATGCTGATTTTAAAAGAATTTGAAAAAAATGCAACCATTATTAATCCCGCAAATAGCATTATTCAGTATTCAAAAGAGCATCTTGTATTAAACTTAATAAAAAATAATTTGAATTTTCCAAATACTCTAATAACAGAAAATATTGAAGAAGCTTATGATTATTCAAACAAGAAATTAAATCAAGGACAAGAAGTCGTATTAAAACCAATATGTAAAGCGCGAGGTATTGGGGTAGTAAAACTAAGTGAAATTAGAAGTAGAAAGGATCTCTTACAATTTCTATTATGGTACAATCGGCAACATGCAGATGGTGTTTTTTATCTTCAAGATTATATTCCGAATAAAGGATACGATATAAGATGTCTTGTCATAGATGGTGAAGTTGTAGGTAGAGAGAAAAGATTTAACCCAAACGATTTTCGTTATAATGTATCAATCGGTGGATCAGCTGAAGCATTTAATGAATCAATTTATGATGAATTAAGCATAAAAGTTGCAGAATCAGTTGGATTAAAAATTGCTGGTATAGATATTCTTCCTGGAAAAGATGAAGTCCCTTATATTCTTGAAGCAAACTGTTTTCCAGGATATATGGCTTTAATAAATGCTACAAAAATACAGATTCATAAAAAAATTGCTGATTACTTGTACCAAAGTGTAAAAAAATAAAATAATTTAAAAAAATTTTGTTTGAATAGTTAATCATATTTATTTATGTTTTTTAGGTAAAAGTTCATCAATTTTTATATTTTTAATTTTAATTAAAAATTCTGATATGTCTTTAATATGTTTATTAAATATTTCTTCGCCTCTATCTACTGTTGCTTCAGTTGTTCTTATTATTTTTCCTGCTCCACCATAAACTCCAGACTCTGATAGATCTATCGTATCCCACCCAAATTCAGCAGGATCAATTCTTTGTGCCTTTGTAAAAGAAATTGAACCTAAATACTTGTTTTGAACAGAATCAATAATTTTGTCCTCGTTAATTAATTCTGGTTTCAAATATAGTATGATACTTGTTTCATCTTTTCCAGCATGACCATCAAGTTTAGGTGGAAACGCAGTAATTATACACACAAAAATTTCATTGTGTCTTCTAAGGTCTTCACTAATTTCGAGAAGTGATGGAGTATTTCCCCCATGTCCGTTGATAATTACAAATTTTTTTAATCCATGACTTGCTGCTGAAAGTATGATTGATTTTATATAAGATCTAAAGATGCTGGGTTCAACCCAAAGAGTTCCAGTGAATTGTCTATGATGTTCTGATACACTAATTGGTATAATTGGTAAAACAAGGATATTCGTATTATCTCCAACTTTTTTAGACGCTGCTTCTGCTATAAAGAAATCTGTTCCTATCGGTGCATGTGGGCCATGTTGTTCAATGCTACCAATTGGTAGTATTGCAGTATCATTATTTTGTAAATAATCTTGAACATCGATCCAACTCATTTCTGATAAATTAACCATATTTCCACCAAAATCTATTTCAATTAATTAATAAAAATTTCAAATAAAAGACTATCCTTAAGCTAAACGTGATTATGGGAATGGAACCCATGGTTTTAACTCTTCAGATAAATCTTGAATAAATTGCTTTATAGAATCCGCAGGAATTTTAGCTCCTGCTGCTCTATTATGTCCTCCACCAAAACCTCCACAATTATCTGCAAGTTTAAAAGCGATTTCTCCTAAGTGTTCTATAAGTCTTCTTTCGCCTCTTAAACTAAGGTCTGCCATTCCATCATTTATCTTATAACACATTCCTACATCTATTCCCAAAGTATCCATAACGATGTTTGCTACCTCTCCCGTTGAAAGTTCATCATTGCCTTCCATATATGCTAATCTCCCTAATTTTGTTGCTTTTTTTGGTACCAGGTCTTTTATTTTCACTATTTTTTCCAATTGTGAGCACGCAAGTTCAACTGCATCTTTTATTCTATGAGGGTATGCATATGTACTTAGATCGTTAATTACTCTAATTTTAAATTCTTCAGACTGTGAAGCCCCCAATGCATGTGTTAATATAAATGCTTGGTGCTGAACAAATTTCCTATCCATATGATCTAGAATGATGCTCGCGATTGGACCGTCTTCAAACATATCTGAAATAGCAGCATAAGCAGCAATTCTTGATGCATTATGTTCTAATCGATGTCTAAATAAATTATATACAAGTGCACTTGCGCAATCACGTGTATCATGATGGACATCAATATTGCATTCACGCATCTCGACTTTAAATAATTGTGTCATTGGATGATGGTCTATTATTGTTATTTTTGTTTTTAAACAAATTTTCTTTAGATGGCATATTAATGCATCCCTTAAATTAATATCAGTGATAAAAAGTTGTGTTGTTGTTTCAGGAATATTTTTTAAAACATCCTCAATAGTATCATAATTAGCTAAAACTATATTTGCGTTAAATAACTTCTTTAATAAAGCTCCACAAGTTAACCCATCAAGATCATCACCATGAGTAATATTCACTATACTCAAACTAAATACACTTCAAAATAAACATATGATGATAGTGATAAATCCTACCCTAAATTCGACGTCTTCCTTCTGGTGTTGATGATGAGACTTCTTCAAAATAATTGTGAATGAGCGTAGTTATTTTCGTTAAATCTGAACAAGCCCTGTACCAATGAATGTCGGTGATTGATATATGTTTCATAAATACTGCTATTATGTAAGGGTAATTGGGGAGATATACAATCCCTGCATCACCCAGAACTCCTCCTACCCAACCAGATTTATCTGCAACTGGAATAGATTCTTTTATTGAGTTACGAATTACTCCCTGAATTAACCCTTCTTTTGGTTTTTTAAGCATTTTAATTGTTTCTTCACAAGAAAATTTACTTAATGTTTTGGAAGTATAAAGTTCATTTAAAAGATATACCATTTCTCTTGGAGTAGTTATATTATCTATACCTTTTTGAAATAATTCCATGTTCATCATTTTTCTATTAAGTCGAGTTTTTATTAATCCAATTTTTTCTAAATTTACATTAATGTTTTGTATACCAAGTAAATCTATGAGGATATTAGTTGCTGTATTATCGCTTATTATAGTCATGAGTGTTACATAATCTATTAGAGGTAAACTAGCTTTACCAGATGATAAGGATTTTAATATGCCACTTCCAGTAGTACGCATCTCTGATTTGTAAAGGATTTCTTTAAATGGATCAACTTTTTTTAACTCAACTTGGTTAAAAAATTCAATAATTATTGGTATTTTTATTATGCTTGCAGCTGGAAAGACTTCATCAATATTAAGTTCAATGAATTGGTCCGTTGTTAAATCTTTAACTCCAACTCCAATAATTCCATCAAACTCTTGAGATTTTTCTTTTATTCTATCTTTAAGTTTATTTAATAATAGAGACATTAAATAAAGAATATATTTATTAAAAAAAATATTTTTCTTTAAAGGGTTATTAAAATTATGTAAAAAAAATAAATTTTTAATATTATTTAGCGAAAACTTGTTTTGTATGAGTTAAATCACTATTATCTAGAGCTCTTATAGTTAATGATAATAATTTTCCAACATTAATTAGATCATTTAAACTAATGACTTCGTTTGGACTATGCATATACCTATTTGGTACAGATATTAAACCTGTAATTGTGCCTCCTCTAGTTATTTGTATAGCCCAAGCGTCTGTTCCACTTGAACCTGGTAATCCTTCTCTTTGTATTTGTATATCTGCTTTTTTCGCTTCTGATTCCATTATTTCCCATAATGGGCGGCTAAAGTTAGCTCCAATACCAATTACCGGGCCTTTTCCTAAAACAACTCCACTTACTCTTCCTGGGTCTACTCCTGGATATAACGCATGAGTTACATCGACGGCTATTGCACACCATGGATTAATATTATATGCTGATATGCTTGCACCTCTTAATCCAACTTCTTCTTGAACTGTTGCTACTACATGTAATTTCAAATTTTTTGGTGGGTCTCTACTTAGTTGTTCTAATGTTTGAATAAATGAAGCAACTGCGCATACATCATCGAACGCAGGACCAATTACTAAGTCAGAATTCTTTTTTCCAAGATATGTGACTTCTGAATATGTAGTTATTGGGCATCCAACTTTAATCCCTAATGCACCTACTTCAGAAGGATTAGATGCACCTACATCAATTTTCATTTCTCTTAGAGTTGGTATTTTTTCACGTTCACTTGCTTCAGCTAAATGTGCGGCTTTAGTGCATATTGTACCTATAATGTAGTCTTCTGGTTCATCACCAACCCAGACTTTTACTCTTATACCATAAGCAACTCTTGGATCCCATCCGCCTATTTGATCGAAATGTAGATAACCTTTCTCGTCAACGTGTTTAACCATAAAACCTATTTGATCGTAATGACCAGCAAGCATTACTGATTTTTCACCTGAACCAATTGTACCAATAACGTTACCTATTACATCAACAGACACTGTGTCACAATACATTGAAAAAAGTTCTATAACACGTTTTCTTCTTTGCTCTTCGAAACCAGTCACAGCTGGAACATTCATTAAATGCTTTAAAACACTGTATATATTTATTGGCATGTCTATCAGATTGAATCTACTCTTCCTAAAGAAAACATTTTCTGAGATGGTGCTTTTTAATTAACTTAAGGTTAATAAAAGTTAGCATAACTCTTTTCCCCCAGAGTAATATTATCAATCAAGAATATCGATAAGAGCATGAGGTGCATAATAGGGGAGATAAAATTGGATATAATAATAGAAACATTAATAATATTATATTTTTTATTTAATTTTTTTCTATTACCTTATGGATATAATTGTTTTTATATGGTGATTTCTTCACGACAATACAAAAGCCCAAAATATGCACCCATATTAAATCATAATTTAGTGACTATACAATTACCTCTATTTAATGAAAAACATGTAGCTAAAAGACTGATTAACTCAGTATGTGAAATTAATTGGCCAAAAGATAAGATGGAAATACTAGTACTTGATGACAGCGTTGATGAAACAACTAATATCGTGGATGAAGAAGTTAAGAAATTTTATGAAAAAGGATATAATATAAAAGTTATTAGAAGAACAAATAGGTTAGGCTATAAATCAGGAGCTTTACAAAACGCTCTTCAATATACTAATGGTGTTTATGTGGCAATAATTGATGCAGATTTTATTCCACCAAAGGATTTTCTTGAAAAAACTGTTTTTTCAATAGAGTCCGATCCCGGAATTGGATTCGTTCAAGCTCGTTGGGAACATTTGAATAGGGAATATAGTAAATATACTGAATCATTTGCTATAGCTACAGATGGTTATCATATTATTGAGCAAACTGCACGAAGTGCTAAAGGATTATTATTTAATTTTAATGGCTCAGCGGGTTTACTTAGAAAAGAATCAATAATAGATGCTGGTGGATGGGCTTGGGATACATTAAGTGAAGATATGGATATCAGCTATAGAATGCAACTTAAAGGTTGGAAAAGCCTCTATTTAAGAGATTTACCAGTTTATGGTGAAATACCTGCTACCATGCAAGCTTTTAGAACACAACAAGGTCGTTGGGCTAGAGGTAGTGTACAATGTGCAAAAAAACTTTTAGGGAAAGTCTGGTTAAGTAGTAAAAACTTATTACAGAAAATAGAAGCAACTCTTCATCTAACATATTATATGATTAGTTTATGGATGTTCCTTGGATTAATAGTCACAGTTCCTCTTTTGGCATTTAATAAATTCCCTTACATCACTAATCCTATATTTATTATTTTATTTAGTGCTTTGACAATAAGTTCATTTACATTATATTATGCAACTTTAACACAGCAAGGAATAAGTGTTATTCATAAATTACCTTACATTGGGCTTCTTGCATTAATAGGATATGGGATTTCTGCTAAAGTATCTATAGAAATGATTAAAGGATTGATGTGGTCAGGAGGATCTTATCAGCGTGTACCAAAATTTAATATCCTTAAAAATACTGATAAAATTGAGTCTTCTTATAATGTTCTAAAATCAATTCCATGGATTGAATTATTTATGCTTGTTTATACTGCTCTTGGTATTTTTTTTGCTTACATAAACAATTCATGGGGTATTATGGGTTATTTGTTAATATATTTTCTAGGCTACTTCACTATTGCTTATAGTTGTTTGTCTTTTTAGACTCGTTTTTTAGAAAAGATAATATATTTCGAACCCTATACACTCCAAGCTTACCTAATGGTGAAAATGTATGGCCCTTAGAGATCCTTTCAAAGTTGATCTTTCCAGAAAATATAATTTAGAGAAAACTGTATGTAGAAACTGTGGTGCAACAAATCCAAAAACAGCAACAAAATGTCGGAAATGTCATAGCAAAAATCTTAGACCTAAAAGAACAAAGACCAGAGGCCGTTAAAATTTTTAATTAAAATTCATGAATATAATTTCGTGAATTATTAAAAATACGAAAATTTTAGGGTGGAGTCCATTTTATAAGTTTTGATGTGGTATACTTTTGTTTTGTTGCTAATCCTAATCCACTATGAATAATTTCTGGTATAATTTGGTTGACAAACCGTTCACTTGGTTGACCTGAAACTATTCCTTTACAATCTGGATCTAAATATATGTATAATAATTTATCTCCATATCTATACCAACTGTTATCTCCTTTACTATATACTGGTTTGTTATGTATTTGAAATGGGAAAAGTCTACAAGCAGTAGGTTTCATACCCTGAATTGTACATATCCATCTATTCATTAATGGTCTTTGAAAAATGCATCTCCTATCTGCTCCCATTTTAAGATAAACTTTTCCCATGCCATATTCTAGAACATTCTGACCGTAGATACTATTTACTTTAACAAATTCATCCATTTTAAGGGGGACTCTATAACCCTGACAACAGTTACCACATGCATTACAGCTCCAAGTATTAACTTCCCTCCATGGAATTAGTCTGTTATCCCCCATTTTATTCAGGCTTCTAATGTATTTGATAGCTAAATACTTTTTTCTTAAAAATTTTTATCAATAATTTAAAAGATTTAAAATATTTTTAAAGTATGAATAATTACTATGAATCTTTTAATGCTTCTTCATTAGTGAGTGATTTTGCCATAACCCAAGCGTCTTCACCATCCATGTAATACCCGTAATTTCTTTTTGTTTTCGTGAATCCTAGAGATTCATATAATTTTAATGCGGGAATATTACCTACTCTTACTTCAAGATAACATTCATTTGTTTGATATTTTTCTAATCCTTTTTTCATTGCTTCTAACATTATTTTTTTAGCTATACCCTTTCTTCTATATGGTTCACGAACCGCTAAGGATACTACATGTAAAAGTCTGGTAGGGGTAAAAGTTCTAAGTTTTGAAAATCCCCGTTCTATTCTACACATAATGTACCCTTGAATATCATTATCAGATTCAGCAACTACAAAAGTTTCAGGATATCTTGTATATAAATCCCTGTAAAAATAACTACTATAATTTTCTGGTAAACATTCAAAATTTATCGTCATTACACGATATAAGTCGTTAACCTCGAAGGTTCTTACTTGAAAGCTCTCGGAACACAAACCGGAACGTTTCAATAGCTTTATTGAACAACGATTTAAACTAATCGAAAATTTAATTATTTATTAGCTTTTTTATGATAATATTTGGATAAAGTTCTTATGTTTTTCTTTAGATATTGCTTGGATATGTTGAACATCCATATGGAATTATTATTGTACGTTTTCCACGTTTATTTTCAATAATTTTTTCATATGCATTATTTACTGTCCTAGAAATTTTTACACCTAATTGATCAACAATATATTTTGGCAAAGATGATACGAGCGTTAAGTCTGCTTTTTGTTGAGTCGATTTTAAAATATATACTGCTTCTGCTCCTAGTTTATACCTTCTCTCGATTTCGGAAAGTTGTTCAATACGAGCCATATTGATAAAAGTATCTACTCCTAAACCTTCAGGGCATTCAGATAAGAAAATGATTGATCCACCTTTTTTAACCAAATTTGATGCGTTTCGTAAAGCAGAGATTGAATTGTATAAATCATAGTCAAATCGATTTCCTCCAGCACTTATTACCACAATATCTGCATCTGTTTCTGCTGAAAAATTGTATGAAGAACCAAGTTCATAAATTGCTTTTCCCCATGACTCTTCTACTGATCCCGAAATAACTTCTAATAATTCACCTTTATGATTAACAAGCAAATTAATCGCTAAATCTACCTTGATTAGGTTAATTGCCTCAATAATATCTTCCTTAATTGAATTAAATTCAATTACACCAGGTTTGATTTCTCCTTTAAAAAAGAGTTTTCTATTATCTCCAATCGTTTTTTCTGAAGCTAAGCCTGGTATTATTGTAGAGTGAGCTCCACTAAATCCTGAATAATGATCAAGAAGTGTCTCTCCTATTACAATTTTTATTTTTGACTCAACAAAGATCCTTGATAATTGAACTGCTGTTCCTTTATTTGTTTTACCTACTTCAAAAAAATCACTAAAAGATTTAGAATGTTCTGTTAAATTGACTCCCTTTAATCCCTCAGTTTTTTTGATTTCATTAATTAAATTAATATTACTTTTTTCACGAATTCCGTTAGCAATCAATATTGTTATTTTTTCTTTAGGCACAATTAAGTTTACTAAATGTTCTACTAGAATTGTTAGAACATCAACAGCAGTTTTTGAATTGGTTGTACCATTTATCGCTATACAGACATCAGAATCTTGATTTATAATTTTTTCAAATTTATTTGTTTCTTCATTTTTTAATAATGATGATGTAATTAATTCACGAGGAGTTTTGTGAGGTTCAACTTTGACGGGTTCTAAAATCCCAACTAAGTCTTTCATATTAACAGTAAGATATACTTCTGTATCACCATAAGGAAGCCAACATTCAACCAATTCAAATCAACTTAATATTGTTTCTCATATCTTTTAATTTTCGGTATTATTAATTATTATGAATTATTTTCTTTTCTAAATTTCTCTGTAATTTTTATTAAGCTTTGACCACCAATTTTTTTCTCTTCAACTATTCCTAAACTAATTAATCGACGAATCATTCTCCAAGCACTAGTTCTAGGAATTTCAAATCTATCTCTGATCTCATTAGCAAAAACTTCTCCACCAGATGTTGCTATAAATCTTATAACCTCTTTATCATCCATTCTTAAATCTGGATTTTTTGAGAATATTATTTCAACATTAATGTCTTTTTTTTCAGTTTTTTTTGGTGTAATTATTTGAGTTTTCGATTTATATTTATAATAA
>JAFGHP010000004.1 GCA_016930055.1 Candidatus Bathyarchaeota archaeon
TAAATTTAATAATACTTTTATACTATTTATAATTACTCATGATATATAAAAAAAGAGTAAAAAAGTCAAAAATTGCATCAAATGTGTTAATTAAGCAATTAATACAATATTAAATAAACATTAATTTTTCATAAATTTTTATTAGAATCAAAAACATTAGACATTAATTTATTCAAATAAAAAATTATTTTTAACTAATTTTTTGTATTATAATTTAAGGGGTTTAAAAGAAATGGGGGACTATGCGCGCCCCTGGTTTGGTAGAGGCACGGATTCCGGATAGATTTTATTCTCTATAGCACCGCACCGCCAGAATATGTTTTTAAAAAGTTATTAATAACTTTTTCCTAAAAAATTTTTACTAATTTTAATCTAAATATTAGTAAATAAATTAGGTTTTATTTAATTCAATAAATATATGGAATAATTTTTTTAGTTTTTTTTTATATTTCTTATATTCTTCACCAAACTCTTCAACAAGCATCTTTTCTTCAAAAATAATTCTATGATTTAGAATGATGAAATATAACATTGTAACAATTATCATTATAGATAAGCTCCCAAAAGTTAAAAACAGACCTATTACACCAATTATTCCTCATCCATAAATTGGATGTCTAATAATACCGTAAATACCTGATGTGATTAATTTAATACTACCATAATCTTGATTAAAATATTTAGAATAATGAGATCAAATTTGCTTAAATAAAAAAAAGAAAAAAGTGAAAATTTCATTTTTTTAAAAATCAAACCCTTTTTATTCTATAATCTTTATCAATAGAGTTTGGAGATTTATTTTTGGGAAACGAGGATAAACAAAAATCCATTTTTTGGTTTGTTACAGGTAACATACGTGTTTTAATGGCATGTAGGATGATTTGGTCTCTTAGTACTAGTATGGTTTATCCTTTTTTTAGTTTATATATTCTCGCTCTTGGTGGAACAAGTACTGAGATAGGGATAATTAATAGTTTAGGGCTACTTGCTGGAATGGTTTTGTATCCTGTCGGTGGTTATGTAGCTGATAGAGCTGGGCGTGTTAAATTAATTGGGTATTCAACTATACTCTATACTTTAACCCATTTGTTCTTTGTTTTTGCTACTAACTGGCAAGTTATTGCTTTAGGGCAGTTCTTTAGTCAATTCCTCTTATTTTATACTCCTGCGATGAATGCATTGGAGTCTGATTCTTTACCTCCATCCGTTAGAGGTAAAGGGTTTGCACTAATGATGGCTATACCTGGAACACTTAGAATAATCGCTCCCTACGTAGGAGGCTTGATAATCAATGTTTATGGAGGTGGAGATGAAGGATTAGTTCAAGCAGTCAGACTTTGTTGGGGTATAGCTGCAATAACAGGTTTCTTAATCTCCTATTTAAGAATAAAATATTTAAAAGAAACTGTAACCTCCGATGAAACACTTACGATTAAAAGTTTTATTTCGTCAATTATTCCAAGTTATAAAAGCATTATTGAATCTATTCGATGGATGGACAGGTCTCTTAAAGCACTTGTAGTTGTTGAAATAGTATCAGCTTTTTTCGTAGCAATGTCCGCACCATTCTGGGTAGTGTATTCAAACCAAATTTATGGTTTATCTGCATATGAATGGGGTCAAATAATGCTCCTTTCTGGTTTGGTAGGCATAATCATGGCTTATCCAATGGGTACTTTAGTCGATAAAATTGGACCAAGAAAAATGATTCTATTTGGTATGGGGGCAGCACCTATTGTGACTTTTGCTTTCAGATATGCAACTGGATTTATTGGTGTCACAATTATTCTATGTTCAATTACAATCATTAATAATATGTTAATGCCAGGATTTAGCACAATAATTGCTAATATGATTCCAAAAGAGAGAAGAGGAAGACTATACAGCCTTCTTGGTGAACGAGGAGTAATGATAAGTTTCGGTAATTTTTGGGGAGGTGGTTTCCTTCTCTTCCCAGCTGCAGCTCTAGGATCATATATTGGAGGCGTTATCTATAGTATAAGTGTCGATGCTTTATGGATAATAATGCCAATAGCTTTTCTAATCACTAGCATACTTGCATATATATTTATTAAAGAACCAGAGACGGCTCATCTTTAACAAAATATTTTAATTATTAAAGTTTTTTATTTATATGAAAATGAAATCTTCATTAATTTTAATTATTCTTTTAGAAGGTTGTAAAATATTTGTTTAAAATAATTATAAACTAGAATTTTTTATAATTTTTATACCAAAATACTTTCTTCCAATGAAAATTGTTAAAAATATTTTATTGTAATATTTATGGATCAGTGATTTCAATTATGGATGAAAAAATTGAAGAAAAGCCTGAAAAAAAAGAACTGAAAGAACCCAAAACTATTGTTGAGAAAACAGAAAAAATGGAGAAGCATGAAGGTTTCTTCAACTATTACTGGGATGAAAAAGAAGGAAAAATTTGGCTCGAAGTGGATAAACTAGAATACGAATTTCTTTACTGGAATGCTCTAAGAGCAGGGCTAGGAAGTAATGATGTTGGTTTAGATAGAAATAATCCTGGTAGAGGTAAAATTGTCAAGTTCCAAAGAATAGGTCCAAAAATTTTGATGGTGATGCCTAATCCTGATTACTATGCTGATAGTGATAACGAAGCTGAACGTAAAGCAGTAGAAGATGCCTTCGCGTCTGGAATATTATGGGCTTTCAAGATCGAAGCAGAGGAAGAAGGGAAAAGTCTAGTCAACTTAACAGACTTCATCCTCAGCGATCAAAAAGACATTATAAGCACATTCAAAAGCAGAAATCAGGGTGACTACGAATTAGATTTAAACAGATCTGCAATATACCTTGAAAACACTAAAAACTTCCCTAAAAACACAGTTTTTGAAGCTATTCAAACTTATAAATGTAAAAATCCTGGTGAATATGTTAGGTCCGTAGCAATAGATCCTAAATCAGTTACTTTGAGGACACACCACAGTTTTATTGAGTTGCCTGATAAAAACTTCAAACCAAGAGTATGGGATCCTAGATCAATGTTTAGTGCAAGAACATTTTACGATTATCATACACCTTTCGATAAAGACCTGAAAAAAAGATACATTACACGCCATAGACTAAAGAAAAAGAATCCTTACGAAGAATTAGGTGATCCTGTGAAACCCATTGTCTATTACATAGATAATGCAGTGCCTGAACCTATTAAAAGCGCTCTTGTTGAAGGGGCTAGCTGGTGGAATCAAGCATTTGAAGCTGCAGGTTATAAAAATGCTTTCAAAGCAGAAGTTTTACCAGAAGGAGCTGATCCCCTTGATATCCGTTATAACATAATCAATTGGGTTCACCGAAGTAGCAGAGGCTGGAGTTATGGTATGGGTGTATCGGACCCAAGAACTGGAGAGATAATTAAAGGGCAAGTCGCTCTTGGTAGCTTAAGAATTAGGCAAGATTTTATGATAGCAACAGGCTTAATAGGAGCATATATTGATGGTACTGAAACTAAACCAATGACTGAAATGGCTCTTGCCCGTATTAGACAGTTGAGTACCCATGAAATTGGCCACACTTTGGGTGTGGGTCATAACTATGCTAGTCATGTAAATGGTAGAAGCTCCGTTATGGATTATCCTGCAATGCTAGTAAACATTAATGATAATGGAGAACTAGACCTAACCGATGCATATGCTAAGGGTGTAGGTGAATGGGATAAAGTCTACATCAACTTTGGTTATAGAGACTACCCTGAAGGCGTAGATGAAGTAGTCGAAGGTAGAAAAATCCTTGATAAAGCATTTAAAAATGGTCTTCTATATGTGCCTGGTCAAGATTCAGGACCAGGTGGCGCTCAGCCATTTTGTGCTCCATGGGTAAATGGGGTAGATCCAGTTGAAGAACTTGAAAGAATCATCAAAGTAAGAGAAATCGCATTAATCAATTTTGATGAACGTAGGATTAAGCCTCATGAACCAATGGCTCTTTTAGAAGACGTGCTTGTACCAATTTACCTTTTCCACAGATACCAAACAGAAGTTGCATGTAGTAAAATTGGTGGTTTATATTACTACCATACAATTAGAGGGGATCCACAACCTGATCCTAAGATTGTTTCAGGAGAAGAACAAAGAGAAGCTATCAAAAAAATACTGTTAACCGTTTCACCAGCCTTTTTATCAATGCCCCCTAAAATACTTGAGAAACTTCCACCAAGACTTTCCAACTTTGGTCAAGGAAGAGACCAATTCCCAGGAAGAACAGGATATGTTTTCGATGCAATAGGAGCAGCCGAAACAGCAGCAGATATGACTATTAGCAGGTTGTTGAATCCTGACAGAGCTACAAGACTAGTTGAATATCATTCAAGGGAACCAAGTACACCAGGATTATCAGAAGTTATAGATGAACTCATACAGTTTACATGGAAAAAAACTTATGAAAATGAATATCATGCAGAATTAGGTAGAATGACTGGAAGCGTTGCAGTATATAACCTCATGAAACTTGCTTCAAATCCAGAAGCATCAGCAGCTGTACGCTCTGTAACTTACCTTAAGTTAGATGAATTAAAAGAATGGTGTAAAGAACAGATTCCTTCAGCAAAAAATACTGAATATAAAGCACACTATATGTGGGCAACAGATTTAATCAAATTATTTAAAGAGAACCCACCTGCAGTTAAGCTAACTCAGCCCCTTGAAACACCTCAAGGTCCACCTATCTAATTTTTTTTAAAAATAAATTTTACTAAGGTTTGAAGTAAAATGGTTAAAAATCTAAGAATAACAGTCAAAGAAATCAAAGGTCACTGCGATATTATGCAAGTAGGCGACTATTTTGAAGTCCATGGCAGCCAATTAAGTATACCTAAAAGCAAATACTTCTGTTATTGGGCTATTCAAAGCATTCTACCAATGATTCCTGCAAAACAAAGAATCCTAAAAGAAGATGGTGACTGGATGCCTACAACTTGGGAAATCGAATGCCCCGATCCTGCAGGGCAAGTAATACTAAAAATAGAGGAAATAAACTAAATACCCTCTTTTTTTAAAAAAATGAATTATCTTGAATTATAATAGAGTATCATTGTTTTTAATTTAATAAATTAACTTAAAAAATAATTAATTTAAATAAACGGTTTTTAATCGTAAAACCCTTACAAATCATTTATTAAATATGAATTATTAAAATTTTTAGATTATATATGGAAAAATATTCTGGAATTTTCATGAATTATAGAATTGGTAGGAAAATGCAGTATCCTAAAAAAGGAATAATTAAGGTATTAAACTGGGACTTTAAAGAAACTGATAACTTAGTTGGTTGGTGGATAGGTTGGCCTGAGAAAAATCCAAAATTATTTGGGCGTATAATTAGTCACCATGGTAAAAAACGGCATCTTCTAGTAAATTTTAAAAAGGGATTACCTGGCCAAGCTATTGGTACAAAAATAATTATAGCTAAAAACAAGTCTGACATTCAAACTTAATTTTTAAACAATTCATTTAAGAAATTTTTTATTAGAAACTTTTTCATTACTCAATTACTTTAAACTAATTTGTGGTAAAATCATGGTAAATTATGGCCCCGCATCAAAATATTATGATCTTTTTGGATATAAAGACGATATAAAATTTTTTCGTGAATTAGCTTTAGAACACGGAAAAAAAGCATTAGAACTTGGAGTAGGAACTGCGAGAGTAGCTATTGAACTAGCTAAAGCAGGAATAGAAGTATGGGGCATTGACAATTCTACATATATGCTGAATATTGCTAGAAATAAATTATTAAACGAAAAAATGGATGAAAAACAAGTTAACTTAATTTTAGGAGACATGCGAAATTTTAAAACTGAAAGATTTTTTCCCTTTGTTTATCTTTCATCATCTACTTTTGAACATTGTATTACTGAAGAGGAACAGCGTAGATGTTTAACCTGTATTTACAAAGTGCTTACCAACGATGGGATATTAGCTTTTGACATCTCAAACCCAAACCGAGATTTTACTAGTACTTGGTATATCGACCATAAAGAAATTGGAAATGAAGAGGTTGTTAGAACAATATTTTCAAAACTAAATCACGAAACAAACACTGTTTTCGTTAACCTATTTTTTGATGTCTATAAAGAAGGCAAGTTAACAGAGAGATTCTATGAATCAAGTGAAGCAAAACTAACTACTAAAAAAGAATTGGAAAAAATATTGAGCGAACAAGGCTTTACTATTAAAGAAATTTATGGTGACTTTAATAAAACACCATTTAATGAAAAGAGTAAGCAAATAATAATTGTGTGCTCAAAAATATTGATCTTTTAATTTTCCATATATTTTTTAGATAAACTGCAACAAGTAAACTATTGAGGAAAAAGAATGCGACCATCCTGGTTTATTTCATTACTGAAAAAAAATTTTCGTTACCGTTTCATACTAGCTAAAGCATCCAGAATACCCGGTATAGGTGCATTAATGTCAAAGATGCTTTTCGAAAATGACGATTTAATTTATCTACCTAAAAACTCAGTTGTTGAATTAACATTAAACCAAAACATTCCTTTCCCAGATACTGTTCCTTTGCCGTCAAAAATTATTCATGAATTAATAGATCAAGCAAATTTTCATTGGATAATGGATTTCTGTATTTGCAGAGAATCAAATAAATGTAAAGACTATCCTCGAGACCTAGGTTGTTTATTCATGGGAGAAGCTGCAAAAAACATTGATCCCAAATTAGGTCATCCCGCAACAAAAGAAGAAGCCCACAAACACATTATTAGAGCCGAAGAAGTTGGATTAATCCACGTAATTGGAAGAAACAAACTTGACACAGTTTGGTTGGATGTTTATCCCAGTAACAAATTATTAACTGTATGTAATTGTTGCCCATGTTGTTGTTTATGGAAGATGCTCCCAAACCTGAATGAGAATATAAGCAGAAAAATAACTAAAATGGAAGGCATTGAAATCATAATTAGCCATGACTGTATAGGGTGCGGAAAATGTAAAGATGTTTGTTTTGTAAATGCTATCGACATTGTGAATGGAAAAGCCATTATAAATGATCAATGTCGTGGATGTGGTCGTTGTGTAGAAGTATGTCCTAACAACGCAATAGCTATTACTCCACCAACCAGAGCAGCAATTGAAGATACTCTTCAAAGGGTAAGACAAAACATTGATTTAAATTAAGTTAATCTAAACTATCTGTTTTAAAAATAAGTAACTTTATATCAAAACTTGGTTAGTTCTTGCTTGCTACCACAACAACTACAAACAATATAACCATGTTTTAGTTTTCCTTCAATAAACTCTCTGCATTCTTTTTTATCTAAAAAAAAGAGGCCTATCACAAGAATTACATTTATTAGTTAATGTTTTAGGATCAGACACATTTATCCTTTTAAAATAAAATTTAAGCTTAAAACCTTTTTAATTACATTAATTAGAAATTTTTAATTTACTAAATTATTAATAAAAAATAAAAATAGTTATTTTTTTGATTGAAGCAATGTAAAAAGCAAGAATGATTGAGTTAGATCCAGTAAACTCATAATAATATATGCTGTATCAGAGAAAACAGGGATCCAAGGCACAATATGGAGAAAGTGTGCTACACAACCAGCTGCTTCAGCAACACCGAATATTAATAATAAATATTTATTTTCTGTAAATATTGTAACTATTAAACCTAATCCTACACCAACCAATAATATTGCTGATAAGTTTGGACCCCACATCGAGTTTTGTAAACCAAACAAGGGACTGATAAGATAGCAGCAAGAATAAGATATTGTAAAAGCTCTCGCAAGTCCATGTAATGAGTTATCAATTTGTTTAAATTGATTTATTTTTTCAACCTCCATCTTATAATTATTTTTTAGAGATTTAGCCAAATATACATATCACCATTATGATTTAGAATAATGATTGTTAGAATCCTTAAAAATAAAATGGATTTCTAATCTATATATACTCATTTTTATTTGAGTTAATTTATTTAAAAAATATTATATAAATATAATAAATTAAAAGAATTAAATATTTTTAAGAACATTGATTATTTCTAAAGTTCCCATATCAGCAGAGTTGAATAAATTATTAAATAATGTAATAAATCTCTGTGATACGTTTTTATCTTCTAAGAAGAAAGCTATTGTGAATTCTCCATCAATAATATTTGGTAATTCAAAGAAGCATTTTTCTTCGTCAAGAATTAAAAAGCTAAATGGGAATTCTGCTTCTCTATAAAAATTAGCTAAATCAGGGTTTTTTCTCATGTTATCAAGAAGTTTTAGAACAGATTGTGGTGCAAGTAGCATTCGTAGTTTAGTAATTTTCTTGGACATAGTTTTTTTAGACATCATTACTTTACTAGGGATGCCTTTATTCATTGCTTCTACAGTCTTATCACTTACTATAGGGTCAAAGTAAGTTGAAGCAAAGAACATATTTTTATTAACTAACTCAATCTCATCGCATATTCTTTTTACAAGTTCATCATAAGTTGAAAGCCGCTCCATTTTAGAATGTGTTGGACCATTAATTATTGGAGCAATTACTTGACCTACTTCGAAGTTTTCAAGTAAAAAATTATTCACTTTATTTTTCTCATCAGAAGATAGTACTGCTGAACCCGAAAGATTCATTATTAATTCGATTTTTTCTTTGTTCTTCATTATTTCTATTAGAGTTAAACCCATTTTCGCTACTACTTCACCAAGAGGAGTATAGTTGTAGCCTTCATCATTTTTCACTACTAACCCGCAATCAAGGAGTTCTTTGAGTCTAGAATAATATCTTTTAGGAGTTAGATTAAGCTCTTTAATAGCAACTGTAGAGTTGGGTATACCTTTTTCTGCATACATGAAGATTCTTAAGGCATCAATATTTGAAAAGACCGTAAATAAATCAGCACAATCACAAATAAAATTGTAATCGATATCGCTAAAGGACTTGGAAAGATTCGATTCAACCATAGTATCACGTATGCTAGAAATAACATAGTTATGGTTTTTATAACCTTAATAATTTTAAGAATCTATATCCCTAAAATAGATTTAAAACATATAATAAATTTAACTAAACTTACATAACTTTTTAATAATATGTATAAAAAACTATTTAAAATAAATAACTGAATTAAGATTCTAGTTTTCTGTTCCATAAATTCCTTTAATATGTAGGATACTTGAAAATTTGGTATATATGGGCAAAAAACATGGTATGATAAATAAAGCACCACTGAATGTATGCCAATTTTGTGGAGGTAACCTAAAACACAAAAAAATGTTAGGTGTTGATACTTATGTTTGTAGGGATTGTGGAGAGATATTTGATGTTGATGATCTTGGTTTAGTTTCAAGAGATTCAGAAAATAAAGAATCTACAATTCTTCAAATGGAGTGGTTAATTCAAAAGATTTCAAAAGTTTAAATAAAAAAATTATTTACTAGTTATTAAATTTTAAAGATTTAAAACTTCAATTGTTCTAACTGTTTCTATTATTGAAGGATCTTTACCGTATAACATAGCTAAATAATAACTTAGGAAGTCACCAATATATAATATAGAGAGCAGTCGTGATAATCGACCTCGACCCAGCGAATCAATTTCGACAACTTTACCTAATCTTTCTTTAGCTAATATTTTTATTGCATCAAGTTTGTCTGCGTAGAATTTTTCTTGTAAATAATCCCTTATAATAATCAAACCAATTCTCTTAAGATTATCATTGCTAGACTCCATAAGCATTATACCATTATGAAATACTTCAGGAAAGAAACCAGAAGAAGACAAGATTTTTGAATTAATGTTAAACGCATCACTAATTCTATTTAACACATTTTTATGTAGAGGAGGTCCATAAATAATAGGAACATAACCTTCAAGTTCAACTGCTAGTTTCTTAATAAAATTATTTTTTATCTCTTTAGTAGCTTCGCATCGAATGTCCTCAATTATTTTTATTGCCTCATCAATTTCCCATAAATTTTCTTTAACTAAACCAAGTTTTTTAAAAATAATTGCTAAAGCAAAAAGTTGGTATGGTAAACTGGTTTTAGAATTATTTCCTTCAGGTAATTTAAGATTTGGATAACCATAATTTTTCGATAATTTTGTTAATTCTCCACCTGAAGAAATTACAATTGCTTTACATTGACGATTAACAGCTTCTTTGAATGCATTAAGCGTTTCTAGAGTCTCACCAGTATAACTAATTGCTATAACGAGGCAAGTATCATCAACAAAAAGAGGGAGTTCACTGCTCCTACAAATAAAAATTGGTAAATGTGATTCATTTAGAAGCCAATCTCTTATAATTAACCCAGTAACTGCTGATTCATCTGAACCAAGGATGATTACTGAGTTAAAAGCCAGTTCTTTTAGATATTTGATTTGTAAAGATTCTCCAAGACTTAATCCCTCTGAACACTCATCAGGATATATTGAAAGTTTTCTGTAATACCCTTCTTTATCTAGTGATTCGCGCCATTCAACCTCATCTAGAATGTGAACCATATCTCAATGAATTATTATTAGTAAATAAAAGAATAGCAAACATAATGATATATATAAATATAATATATTTATAAGAGCTTTTTTAAAATAAATTATATTAATCTATAAAAAATTTATAAAAAAGCACACTGTTTAATAAATCTAAAAAAAGTTTAACAAAACTGAATTTAATAAAATTGATGTGCTTAAAACAAGCCATGCAATCTTTCTAAAGTTCATTAATCTCTCACTTCAAGAGCTGACATGTTAAGGGGTACAACAAGGTCCTTGTATTGTTCAACAAATTGCAAACCTTTTCTTGTTGTGAAAAACTTTCCCTCAATTTTTTCTTCAAGTAATCCATTCTCTATTAAGTTTTTCATATATCGTTTTATTATTTCAAAATTTAGATTAGCTCTGTATACCAACCGCGTTTTATTTGCTCCAGTTTCAGCTGCTTGAAGAATATCAACATAGACATCTAAACTTGTTCTTCTCATGATTTAACCTCTTTTACAGATTATTCAGATACAATGTTTAGATAAAAGACTACTCTAGCGTTTTTAGATATAATTATCCTATATTTAGTTAAATAAGATGATTTTATCCGTTATTGGATATTAATAGCATAAAATGGGAAACCAAATAAAAAATAGAAAGATATTATTACGAAACATTGCTACTTCCTTAAAATACATAACTTAATTATATTTCCTATTTTTAATTAAAAACTCATTTGTTTAAATAATCTGATTTGGTGATTTTAATCCTACAATTTCTGTTATGTTAGAAAGTTTTACTATTAATAATGGTTTTTCTGATGTAAAATAATTCCAGCCTTCTTTAGGATTTATTCCATGTACTGAGAGAAATGCTGGTGATAATTTTTGTCGACCATTTTCTCTAATTTTATTTATAGCTTTTTCCCGTTCTTTTTTGTCATTAACAAAATCTAGTGTACCTTTCAAACTGATAAATTGGTAACTCCTTAAGACATCATCTAATCTCTCTATTTCAACACAGACTTTTGGGTTTTGTTTAAGGAATTTTATTTTTCGACCATAATTCGTGAAATGGAAATAAACACCACCATCGACATAAACATACTGGAATGGTATAATGTATGGGTGTTCTTGATCAAAGAAAGCAATTCTACAAATATCGCCATAAATTAGAAGATTCTCAATTTCTTCGTGAGTCATATTTGGTAGTTTAAAAGGTTCCATAAATTATTCAAATAAAAGTATGCTATTAAATCATCCTAATTTCAATAATTAAATAAAAGAATTAGTTAACTTCTAAATATTTATTCTTTTAATTATTAATTGACAAAAATTGGCTGAAAAATACTTTGCTAAACAACCTGATCCAGAAGATATAACTAAAAAAATTGAGGGTTACCAATCATGGTTAGAAATAGATCTTGATGCTTTAGACCATAATTTTAATCAAATATTCAATAAAGTAAAGGTTGAAATTATTCCATGCGTTAAGTCAAATGCTTATGGTCATGGAATTGCACCAATAGTTGCCTATTTAATGTCTAAAGGTGTGAAACGTTTTCTTGTAGCAAAAATTAATGAAGCTGAACAAATAAGAGATGCAGGTTTAGATTGTGACATTATAAGTATGGACCCATTATTTTCAGATGAACAATATAATAAGGTTGTAGAATTAAAAATAACTCAAACAGTTTTCCTAAAAGAAACAGCAGATAAACTAAATTCGACATCTGAAAAACATGGAAAAATCAATCCAGTATGGATTAAAATAGATACTGGTCTAGGTAGGATAGGAGTTAAATGGGATAAAGCGGTGGAATTTGTTAAATATGTCTCAATGCTTCCTTTCCTAAAAATTGATGGAATATTTTCTACTCTTTCCGAAGATCCTGAGCTTGATAAAAATCAAGTAGAAAGAATGAATTTAATTAGTAAAGAATTAAATCAACTTGGGGTAGAGTACGGGATCAGAAGTATTGCTAGCAGTAACGCCATTTTTCATGAACCTCATTCATATTTAGATGCAGTAAGACCAGGAATAATGTTATATGGTTTATATCCAGAACCAAAAGATCAGGAAAATATCCTTAAACTTAAACAATGTTTCAAACTCAAAGCAAGGATTGAACAGATAAAAGATGTTAAAATTGGTGAAAGTTTAACCTACAGTAAAAGATTTGTTGCATCTAAAAATATGCGTGTGGGAACAATCCACTTGGGTTACTCAGATGGATTTCCAAGAGGTTTAACACAAAAAGGAAAAGTCAGTGTAAATGGAAAAATTAAACCTATTTTAGGGACTGTGTCAGTTAATCATACATTAATAGATTTAGATGATACTCAAACCGTTGTTGGCTCTGTTGTTGAAGCTATAAGTAATGTTGGTGAAAATGATGCAATTCATATTGCAGCAACTTCAGGAATAATGATTTATTCATTGATGGTTGGTTTAAATCCCCTTTTACCAAGAATATATTTACAGAATAACAAAATTGTAGCTATAAATCATTTAAAACTAAGTGAACTTTATTAAAATTTATAAAAAAATGAATTTTTTATATTGGGAAAGACCACCTGAGTACGTCTCTAGTTGCTTTATCAATATAGGTACTGCAACTTCGAGCAATGTCAACTGCTGTTATTACACCATAAATTATGTCATCTTTTACAACAGGGATTCTCTTTATCTTATTTTTTTGCATTATTTCTGATGCAACCAAAAGATCTTCGTCTGGATCAATCGTAATCAAAGGAGTTGACATGATGCTACCAATCGAAGTTTTTTTAGCATCTTTTTCTGCGATTAGAACTTTTAAAATAATATCTTTTTCAGTGGCTATTCCCTTTGGTTTTCCCTTCTCGAGTACAATAATATAACCTAAGTCTGTATCAGCAAGAGTTTTAGCTGCTTCCATTATTGAAGCATTAACATCTAATGTCGGGAATTCTTTATCCATATAATCTTTAACACTGTAGGACAATTTGATCATAATACTATAACAAAGGATTCTATTTTAACTTTTCAAAAACAATATATTAGAATTAATTTTTTAATTATAAAGTATAATTTAAATTATAAAATCTTTGATAACGGTTAATTGACAAGTTGTGGAAAGAATTATAATATAGGGAGCATCTTTGGAAGCAAAATGATTGTTGACGAGAAAAAAAGTCTGTTACCCTTCACCTTTATATATATAGGGCAGGCTTTCTCTCTTTTTGGGAGTACGCTAGTCCAGTTTTCACTAGTTTGGTATCTAACTCGTTCAACAGGTTCTGCTTCTGTATTAGCTATCGGTACAATTATGGCTATGTTGCCTAACATTGTTTTGGCACCAATCGCTGGTGCTTATGTTGATAGGTGGTCACGTAAATGGGTTCTAATAATTTCAGACGCTTTAACTGCCTTCTCAGTACTAATATTGGCTATTCTTTTTACTTTAAATTCTGTTACTGTGTGGCATATCTATTTTCTTATGTTATTCAGGTCATTAATGGGTGTTTTTCATTCCACTGCATTCCAAGCATCAACGAGCTTAATGGTACCAGACAAACATCTTGCCAGAGTAGGAGGATTAAATCAAGCTCTTGTAGGATTTATGAATATCTTAGCTTTTCCGATTGGGGCTATTTTGATGGATATGTTACCTCTTTATGGAATATTGAGTATTGATGTTGCGACAGCAATTATAGCAATATTACCTATTTTTATTTTAGGAGTGCCTCAACCTAAAGAAAATTTAATTCAAAAAAAATCTTTGGTAATAGAGTTGAAAGAAGGTTTTCATTTTTTAATGGATTTACCCCATGGTAAATTTTTATTCTTAGGTATAATGATTGTTAATTTTTTGGTTACACCAGCTGTTACCTTGATTCCTCTATACATTACTCAATACTTTAAAGGGGGTGCAATAGAATATGCTTGGGCAGAATCTGTTTTTGGAATTGGATTGATTATTGGGGGAATTACTCTCACTTTGTGGGGAGGGTTTAAAAGAAGAATGTTAACAACGATGCTGTCTTTCTTAGTGGGCGGTATAACTTTAACTCTAATCGGCCTTCTGCCCCCAAATGGTTACCGAACACTACTAATTTATTGTTTCATTTTAGGTTTCATAATTCCAATAGGCGGTAGTTCTTTTTTTGCCATGATTCAATCACTTTCTCCACCTGAGCTTCATGGGAGAATAATTAGCATGGTTAATGCTGCGAGTGCTGCAATGTCCCCATTAGGTCTTGCCTTAGCCGGACCAATAACAGATATGATGGGTCCACAAATATGGTTTATTACAGGTGGAATAACGATGAGTAGTTTATCTGCTATTGCGATCACAATCAGAGAAATTATTAACATAGAAGAGACAATGAATAACAAAAATAACAATAGCAGAGTTTCTGAAATTTAATATTGAAAAGCGAATAAAATTATTTTAAAAAAATTACCACACTTTTTTAAGTAAATTTAATGCGTTTAACCCAATTATTTTAGAAACATCATTATCAGAATAGCCATTTTTTATCATCCATCTTGCTATGTTAATGAACTCATTAGGATTCTCAAGTCCTTTAACATATCCTGGATCATTTTTTTCAGATAATTGTGTCTCTCTACCTTGTTGAGACAGTCTACTAGATCTATTGTAATGCCCTAGCCGACGACTAAACCAATATTTATAGAGACCTTGATGGTTTCCATAAAGTGTGTCGGGTCCACAGCCAACATGATCAATTCCTACTAGGTTAATACAATATTCTATAATTTCCATATAACTTTCAATGCATCCCAGAGGATTCTTTTTAGTAGTTAAACCTCTCCCTGCACCTCCTATACCAATTAGACCGTCTTTTTCTGCCATAGCAATTATTGCTTCATCACTCATCACATGACCTTTAGCAAACGAAGATGGACCACTATGACTATTATAAATCGGTTTATCACTTGCTTCAATTGTATCGAGAGCTGTTTTATCGTTTGTATGACCCACATCAATGAGCATACCAAGTTTATTCATTCTTTTAACAGCGTCATAACCAAAGTCACTTAAGCCAGTGGTTTTATCTGTTTCACTCATTCCTCCTCCAAGCATATTTGATTCACTATAACAGATTCCCATGCTTCTAACTCCAAGACCATAGAGCACATCGATTCTGTCTAGTTCGTTTTCTATTGGCGTAGACGACTCTAAGCAAAGTACTAAGGCTATTTTTCCCGCTTTATGTGCTTCTATGATGTCATCAACATTATGACAGGGAAACACCATTTTTTGGTGGTGAATATCACTTAGTCGAATACCAATGTCATGAATTATGTCTGACCATTTCCATCCGTTATAACTAGTAATATACGTAGTTCCATTCATTAAATTATCAAAAATACAATCTATGCCACTTACACTAAGTGCTTCATATGCTAAAAAACCTCTACCCATAGAATTGAATTCCATAGCTAAACTCATATCATCTGGCCAAAGTACAGGGTGTTCATGAAGATCTATTACTAGATTCTTTTCAATTATATTTTCAAAATGTTCTTCTTCAGTTTTTGATAAAGGCACAAAGTAAGGAGGAACTCTATTAAATTCAGAACAAAGTTTATACTCTTTATAATCAAACCCCGCTTTCAAATATTGGAAAGCTTTGTACCCATCATATTTTTTACCTCTACCCATTTTCAACCATTTTAAACTAGTATAATAAGTTAATAAAATATAATAAACTTAAAAAGCGAATTAGAAATATTTTAAAAAGTTCTTCTAAAATAATCTCTGTATGGATCAAGTGTACCAAATTTTTTAAATGAATTTTTAGTTGAACACTCATACAAGAATGTTGGTTTTCCTGTTTTTTTTAAGAAATTTAAATTTTGAGCAATAACACTACTATTATTTACCCAAATTATTATTGTATAATCACAAAACTTAATCATGTTTTTTTCTCTTTCTTGAAGAGTGTCACCAAATTTTTTCTCAACCCAATTTCCTGCATTATATCTCACCTTTCTAGCATGACCAACAATTACATTACTATAATTTATATTTTTTAAATAATTTTGAAATGCTCTGCTTGCTCCATGAGCTTCTCCTACAATGATCAAATGATTCAGTGATATTGCTTCATTAATAATTTCTTTAATTTCAAGAGGAAGCCCTTTAAAATCATATGATGAACTACCCATAAGCAGTAATATCTTTGGATTCAATAGTCTTTCAAAAATATACTACTATTAAGAAATCTATATTATTTTTTAAAAATATAATGCTGAAAACGAAGGAGGAAACCTAGGAGAAATTGAAAGGCTTCATTAAATTTTGATAATCTTTAATGAATTTGGCACCTTTATTAGTCGTCACATATAAGCCATCTTCACCAATAATTAACAAACCACTCTTAATCAAATTATCGAGATAATTCCTCACAATCGCAAAATTAAGGTTACTCCTGTAAACAATCCTAGTCTTATTAGCACCATTCAAAGCAGATTCAAGAATATCCACATTCACGTCAACACTCGTCCTTCTCACACCCATACAATCACACCCCCTAAAACAGCAGCACTCCAACTATTACCATAAAAAAAATTATAGAAGATACAGAGACTACACCAATAACCCTGCACACGTTTTCAGCGGTCATCAAACATCACCTTAAAGTTTGAAGCTTCCGCCGAACTGCATTAACATCATTACAGCATACATTGCTGTGAGCATGGCTAATCCGCCTATCGTCCATCCGAAGACCATCATTTTTCCATTCATTCCTTTCACATTCTCCTTTGTTTTGTTTTCAGCTGAATAGTTCAGTAACATTCTTTAGATATAATCCTACTCTAGCGTTTTCTGGGAGTGTTTCCCATAAATGGATAAAAAATTGTTTCTTCTTCCATTTTTGGATAAATTCTGAATCAGCAATAGAGAAGAAAATTCCTAAACCATATTATGATTTATGGATACATTATTAATTTTTTATGGGGTTCTGATTTTAAATTTTCTAGAATTATTTAGAATAATTAAAACCTTTTATCATTTTTTAAGAAATAATTAATCCCTTTAAATTTTATCTTATTATAACAATTTTTTTAATAGTAAGAATTTTATACAATGTTGCTTTAAAGTATAAGAGGAGTCGGATATTATTCCAATTGAAGATTACTAGAATTGTTTTAGATGTAATGTCTCCAGCGCAGCAATCTATGGTTGATCTTGCTGAAAAATTAAATCAGATTGAGGGAGTCTCGAAAGTTGAGATAGTTTTATCTGAACTTGAAAAAAACGTTGAAGATTTTAAAATTAGTATAGATGGCTATGGTCTTAAATATGAGACTATAAGAGATGTTTTAAGAGATTTTGGAGCCGTTATTAGGAATGTTGATAGCATAACTTCATCAAAATTACAATCATCAAATATTGATGATGATAAAATATCAGCATCGATGCTTGTTCTAGCAAGACATATTGATTCAAAGATCGATAAAATGACAAAAATCTACAGCGAATTTGATGAAACTTTAGAATACATAAAAAATAAAAGGTAATGGGTTTACAGGATATTTAATTTGCGCTGGATAGCTAATATAACACTTATTCATTTTTTTAATAAATACAATATCCGTTTTTTGTTGACGGAGGTTAGAATTTGAGTTTAAATTCTAATAGACATGGTATAAATTACAATTTAATAACTTTTTTTAAAGAAATTATTAATGATGTTTTACATGATGAGATCATAAGAAGGGCTTTTGCAAATAATGCTTTTGATGGAGCTTTAACCCTTTTAGGTATTCTGATGGGTAATCTTGTTTTAAATGAGTTTCAACCAGTTGAAGTAATAAAAATTGGATTGAGTACTTGCTTAGCAATTGGTATGTCTGGTGGCTTTGGCAGATATTTATCAGAACTTGCTGAAAGGAAAAGAAGCTTAAAACAATTAGAATATGATATGCTAAGCGATCTATCTGATACAAGTCTAGCAAGAGAAGGTAATAGGAAAATCTTAAGCATGTGTTTAGTAGATGGGCTTTCCCCTTCATTAGCTGCAGGAATACCTCTGATACCCTTTTTTTTATTTGAGTACAACTTATTATCACTAAATGCTTCAATAATCGCTAGTTTTATACTGGTATTCATTGTACTTTTTAGCTTAGGTGTTTTTCTGGGTAAAATGGCTGAAGAAAACTCTCTAAAATATGGTGTATTCGTAGTAGCAGTAGGCTTTTTCACAAGTATAATAATTTTTGCAGCTTCAAAATATTTTGGATGAGTAAAACAATTTAAAAAAGTTTCTATTAAATATATTTCCCAACAGAAGGAGAATCCCATAAATAATCCTCTGCTGTAATCTCCTAATTATCCTCAACTTACTATAAATAGTTGTAAAAGCATTCCACTTTATTTCACGAAGATAGTCCTCAAAAGATGTTGTGGGTTCAAGAAAAGTGCCGGGGATGGGATTTGAACCCATGGTCTTTATCCGGATTGGGCGCTGGTGCCTAAATCCTCTGGATCATGAGTCCAGCGCATTAGCCAATCTATGCTACCCCGGCTCTTGCAGTCTCTACACCTTTCATAAATTTAAATGATGAGGCAAATATCACTATCAATTATAATTCTATTTAGTGTTTATTTACCTTAGCTTGAGATTGATTTTTTTGTATGGTTTCTTGGTTTTTTGTTAAAATATTTAAATAGTTTAAAAGTAAATCTTGAATCGTTTGAGGTGTATTAATTGTTTGATCCTGTAT
Organism: Candidatus Bathyarchaeota archaeon; assembly: GCA_016930055.1. Classification (GTDB taxonomy): domain Archaea; phylum Thermoproteota; class Bathyarchaeia; order TCS64; family TCS64; genus UBA8941. The sequence continues at coordinate 19,212 of JAFGHP010000004.1, forward strand.
TTAGTAAAATATTGGTTGCTTATGATGGATCAGAAGCTTCTGATAGGGCTTTAGATTCTGCAGCTAAGATGGCTGCTATGTTTAAAGGTGAAATTATCATAATTACTGTTGTTCCCCGAGTTTCTATGCCTATAATTTCTACTGGAGAGATGAGTTACATGGAGTTAGGTGCTGAAACCTATCAAGAGAAATTAATTGAAGCATATTCTCTTGCATTAGAAAAAGCTAAAGAAGAAATGAAAGAACATTACCCCCAAATAAAGATAGAAGCTATTCTTAAAGAGGGTAGGCCTTCTGAACTTATAGTTGCAGAAGCAGATTTAAAGGGTGCAAGTCTAATTGTAATGGGAAGTAGGGGAATTGGTGGTATTAGTGGCTGGATTTTAGGTAGCACTAGTAGAAAAGTCGTAGATCATTGCACTAAACCGATTTTAATTGTCAAATAAATTTGCTAATTATTATTTTTTTTATAATATTTTTTGTTTTTCCAGCATTTATTTATTATATTAATGTTCATTTACGTTCATGTATAACATTGGAAAACAGTTAGATTCTTTTTTCGAAGCATATTCAGGAAACGTTCCTGGTGCTGCAATAGGGTTTAATAATAATGACGAAATTTTAATGAAAAATTATGGAATGAGAGATGTTGAAAAAAGTATTCCCGTTACGTCGGATACAACTTTCAGGTTAGCTTCATTAACAAAAGCATTCATGGCTACATCTATATTACTCCTAGTTGAAGATAATAGATTACGTCTTAATAATTGTGTTAATGATGTAATTCCAGAATTCCCTGATTATGGGAAAAAAATTTCTATTAAAAATCTTTTAAATCATACTTCTGGATTAGCTAGTTATTCTGACACAGAGGTTATACATCAATTATTAGATGACGATGTTCTAATACAGTTAAAATCACATAACTCTACAGTTTTTCCTCCAGGTAGTAAATATGAATATTCAAATGCAGGTTATGTTTTATTAGGAATAATTGTTAGAGAAATTTCAGGGATGTCTTTACCAGAATTTATGCACAAAAATATTTTCAATCCTCTTAAAATGGAAAATACAGTATTATTTTTGAAGGGATTTAATGAAGTAAGAAACCGTGCTTATGGCTATACTAAAACTGCAAATGGATTCTTTTTAAATGATCAGAGTAAAACAAGTGCTTTACTTGGAGATGGAGGAGTCTACTCTTCAGTAATTGATATGATGAAATGGGACGAATCAGTTACTTCTGAAAAATTGCTAAGTCATGTAACTTTAGTAGAAGCCTCAACTCCAAGTAAACTCAACAATGGTGAGAAAATAAATTATGGTTATGGTTGGCATTTAGCTGAATTTCATGACCTTAAATGCGTCTATCATTCAGGTTCAACAGCTGGATTCAGAAATTTAATTGTTAGAATACCCGAGAAGAAAACTTCTTTCATTATTCTTACAAATAGAGAAATAGTTGATGTAAATACTGAGGACAAAGATTCATTACTTGGTGCAAGAGAAGATTTTTTCAGGATATTTTCAATATAACATCCTAATAGTTCATAATAAATTAATTAAAATAGGAATAGTGGCGGTAAAGTTATCTTAGTTATAGGGATTTTTGTCATTGCTTTGATTCTTTCGAGTTCCATTTCTTCTTCAGGAGTAACTATTGTTATTGCGTTCCCCGATTTTCCTGCTCTTGCTGTTCTTCCTACACGATGAAAGTACATGTTGGGGTCAGTTGGAATATCATAATTTATTATCCATGGTACATCTTCAATATCTAAACCTCGGGCAGCTAGCTCTGTAGCAATCATAAGACTGAATTTTTCTTCTCTGAATCCATCTAAAACTTGTTGTCTACGAGCTTGGGTGTAATCTCCATGCATTGCTTCAACGCTGAATCCTGATTGGTTTAGAGTGTTCTGTAATTCGTCAACTGTGACCTTCATTCTACAAAAGATTATACAGCGTTCAATTTCATAGAAATCGATTAAACGTTTAAGAGTTTCATCTTTCTCGTAAGGTGGAACAAGAATATAATATTGTTCAATGTCAGTTACCCCCAACTCGTCTCTGCTTACATTAACAAACTCCGCGTCTGGCATGTAACGATTACTTATTCGCATTGTACGTTCATCAATTGTGGCACTCCATAGACTGATCTGCTTCTTTCTAGGTGTTTGTTTAAGGATATATTCGATATCATCAATGAAACCCATATCTAACATATTGTCAGCTTCGTCTAGAACCAGCACTTTAATTTCTTTCAAATATAATGTACCACGTTTAATATGGTCAATTATTCTTCCTGGAGTTCCTACAATAATACTTGGATTACGCCTTAATTCATTAATTTGTTTATCGATGCTTACACCACCGTAGACACTGATTGCTTTTACTTTCGTATATTTTGCATAATTATTCAAATCGTCAGTAATTTGTTGAGCCAATTCTCGTGTAGGTGCTAAAACTAATGCATGAGTCTTGTTTTCAACATTTTTTAATTTTTCAACCATTGGTATACCAAAGCTAGCTGTTTTACCGGTTCCAGTTTTAGCTTGACCAATAATATTTTTGCCTTGAAGTAAAAGAGGTATAGATTTTTCTTGAATAGGAAACATCTCAACATAACCTAGATCATTGATGGCTTTTTTGATCTTTTCACTGATTTCTAAATGTTCAAAGTTCATTTTATTCTAATATTCCTTTTTCATGATTCTGGAAACTAAGGCATCATATAAAGAATTGCAATAATAACTATTTCGCTGAAAGTTTTTTTCACATATTTTTACCTCTTAAATTGTAATTATCTATTTGTTTTACCCAAATATACTTGAATATAATGATGGTGTATTTATTTCAATGAGATCTGGAGAGATTTAACTGTCTAGCGATTATTCACAAAGGTTGAGGGAAGCAGCTCAAGGAAGTTTCCTGCTGCTTGTAGGACAAATAGTCTCAACCGTAGTTCTTGCTGTTGCTGTCATTATTGTTGCTGGTTTACTTGGTTCAGAAAAATATGGTCAATACACTGTCGTTATGGTTCCAGTTAATATCGCTACATTATTAATGGATTTTGGAACTAATTCTAGCTTAACTAGATCATTAGCAATATATCATAGTAGTGGTCAAAAAGTAGAAGCTAGAAAATCTGTTATAAATGGATTATTTATAAACATTATATCTGCTTTAATATTCTCTATTGGAGTTTATCATTTCTCAGATTTAATTTCTGATAACTTTCTTAATAGACCTGAACTCGGAAGTTTATTAAAAATTGCTTCGTTCTGTGTATTGGGTAACGCCTTAATTAACACTACTAATTCAGTTTTCCTTGGATTAGGTAGAATCGAGTTACGCAGTCTAAACAGCATGTTTTTTGCTGTAACAAAAGCAGTCGCCACACTTCTCCTCGTGTATCTTGGATATGGTGTATCAGGTTATGTTGGAGGAAGAATGGCAATGCTTCTCCTATCGGGCTTAGTTGGAATGATCTTAGTCTATTTTATTGTTAAAAATAGTGAAAATTTTTCTATAAAAATTGAATTTAGTGAAGTATCCTATTTGCTTAAAACAGGTGTACCTTTTTATCTTTCATCATTGGTAAGTAATGGCTTAAATCAAATTTATAATAGTCTAATGGTAATATATGCATCAACAGTTGAGATAGGAAATTATGGTGTAGCATTAAATTTTGCAGTTTTAGCTAGTTTTCTGACTGGTCCAATTGGAACCATGCTTTTCCCTTTATTCAGCCGTTATATCCCTAAAGATCCTACACTAAAAATGCTTTACCAAGATTCTGTTAAGTATGTCTCATTAATCACGTTACCTGGCGCGTTAGCTTTAATAGCTCTTGCTGATCCTATGGTTACAATAATTTATGATAATGGTTATCCTTTTGCATCTTATTTCCTAAAAATATACCTTCTAGGATATCTTTTAGCAGGTTTAGGCAGCATCTCTAATGGAAATTTTTTAAATGGTCAAGGTAGAGCTGACATTAATTTAAGATGTAGTATAATCAATCTTGTTGTTGGAGGAATTTTAGGATTATACATAATACCAAGATACTCAATTGTGGGATTAATAATAGCATTAATTTCTACTCCTATTACCGGCTTAACATATTCTCATTGGTTCATTAAAAAAACATATAATTTTTCATTTAATTTGGATTCGTCTCTAAGAATCTATATTTCCTCTTTTTCAGCATTTTTAGTTTGTCATATATTTGTTACTTTAATAGATTTGAATCGTTGGTTAATTTTTATTTTAGGCGGAATATTATTTGTAGTAATTTATCTAATTGGACTTAAAATTACTAAAGTAATACAAAAACGTGATTATGAAATATTTATCACCATTTTAGGAGAAAACCCTATCACTAATCCTATTAAAAAAATAATAAAAATTTATGAAGATTTATAGTAAGAATTATTCTAAATCAGTTTCTTGATTGATATTAATTAGACATTAAAATGATTTGTAGAAGTTTAACCATTTATATATACTGCTTATCACTACCTACAAGTTATAAGATGTTCTTTTTTGTTTATATTTAGAGTTTTATACTAAAGAATTTAATATAATTTTAATAATTTTAAATAATTTTTTATAAATTACTTTAATTCAAAAAAACTGGTTAAAAGGATATATTGTAAAAGGCCACTCGCTCCATCCAATAGCTGATGGCCAGTTAAACAGTATGAAAGGCAATGACATTAAACTTAGTAAGATAAAGTAAACTAGAAATGTGATAACAATTTCTTTTTTAGTTTCTGGTATAGATTTATTTATGATCAGTCTCAATGGTGAAGTAACAATATTTGTAATTATTTTAGGTAGAGGAAACAGAAAAGGCGTTTTTTCTCTATAAGTAGAATATTCAGTTTTGTTGTGTTCTAACATTTGGTTTTCTTCATTTAATGCGATACAGATTACAACTAAATTTGATATCAACCAAGGGAGGCTTGCACCCGGGTTAGCTCCGCCTCTAACCACCGGAGTTAAAGATGCGAAGAGCATTATTCCATAACTCCAAATTAACCAACCAAGATATTGGGGATGACGTGAATATTTATATAACCAAAAATCTGCTACATTGTTTCCCTTGAAACGCGTATAAAACCATGCAATTGTACTCTGTATAAAAATAAACGTTCCAAAAATAATTAAAAGATAAATTAATACTACTCTTAAATCTAAATGCATGTTACCCATATAAAAATGGGTTAATCTATTCTCGTGTAAAAATTTATAAAGAAAGAAATTGGAGTCTAAATTAACGAAAGAAGAAAAAAATGTAAGAATATAACTTATTAACATATAAGGAAGATAAATAATATCACCTAATTTTAGTACATTAAGAGAAATTCCCCATAAAGGCATCCAAATAAGACGGAGAACCCCTAATCCTGATAAGAAAAACATGTAAGATACAAAATAACCAAATGTAGGCAAGAACATCATTATAGAACCAATCGTTGAAAAAGTTGTTTTTTTGGTAAGAAACCCAACAAGTATTAAAATTAAAATAATTCCTAAACAACCATAACCTATTGGTCTTAAATTGTTTTTGACAATAAATTCCTCAATTAGATCAGGAGTTATCGCAGGATTATAATCTGGAATCTTCAAAAAATCTATTAAAAACCGATTTAATAGAATAGGAACTTCGAGAGTAAAAAAAGTTAATGCTATAGTAAATATTACAGCTAACCCTGTCAAACCAATAAGTGTACTTTTTTCTCTCAAGCCTAATCAGATAAATCTACAATAATAAATATATTATCCTAAGGTTTAGAACAAGTGTACTAAAAATTTTAATTAGTATTAAATAAATAAAATTTATTTATAAAAACATTAATTTTTTTAAAGGACATTAAATTTACTAATTATATGAATTCATTTACTAACGCTGCTCAAATTTTTGAAATAATTAATAATCTTCGTCCTGAAATGATTAAATTTATACAATCAATTATTGCTTTAATAATAATTTTTTCTCTTTACAAAATAATAAGTAACCAAATTGATCGTTTCGGTTTAAGAATTGAACTTGATTATCATAGCTTGAATTCTATACGATTAATTCTAAGAGTAATAAGTATAATGATTACAGGAAGCATACTTTTTACTATATTTGAGTTACCTACTGATTTATTCATTGGAGGAAGTGCATTAATTGGAGCTGTAGTTGGTTTTGGGAGTAGTCAAACAATAAATAATATTGCAGCAGGTTTTTATGTTCTAATAAGTAGACCTTTCAAAGTAAAAGATTATGTTAAAATTGGAGATGTAGAAGGCCAAGTTGAAGAAGTTTCAATTAATTATACTAAATTGTATACCCCTAGTTTTAATTTAATTTTAATTCCAAATACTCAAGTTATGAATAACCGTATTTTGAATTGTACTCATGAAGATTTTATAAAATATACCTTTACTGTACAGATACCTCAGAGTGAACTAAATAATTCTGAAATTATTTCAGAATGTATTTCACCAGCCATAGATGAATATATGAACAAGCATAAAGATATGCAAATACGCCGTCCTGAATATTTTTTTGAACAAAATTCACCATCATTCCGTAATTTTAAAATCAGAATATTTATACCGAAAGGAGAAGCAAAAAGTCTTTACACTTTACAACCCGAATTATATATTCTAATTATTAATTATTGGGATAAAGCAAAAATAGAAAGAGCACAAAGGAAAAAATAATTTTAAAAACTTTTAACACAATTTTTAACTACATAATTCTACACAGCGTTGTTTTGCATATGTCCATGCAGAAAATTTACATTGAGAGTCATTAGATATTATAAAAGGGTCTTCACCAAACATCATGTAACCTTCCCAAAGTTCCTTAAAACTCATGCCTTCTTTGTATCCTTGATTCATGAATTCATCAATAATCGCTTTACATGCTGCAATTGCTTCTTCGCAGCTATTAAATTCACCAAGTTTGTATCGTTCTTCCTCATCACCCATGTGGAAATTGTCATCTACGTAAACAGTATACTTCATAAAGCCACCAATGGATTTGAATAGGTTCCTTGGTTATAAAAATTAAATTAATATTATATTGGTTTTTGATTATTATCTTCAAACTTAAAAGGTTCATCAATTGGTTTATTTTGGATTCTTAGATTGAATTTTTCTAAGCATTAGATCATTTTATTTTTTTATCTTAAAAATAACATTTTTAAAAAGTTATGATATAACTATATCAACATCATCCAAATAATAGGTTAGTTCTGTCTCCCATCTCACAGATATTCCAAAAGAAATATAGAGGTTCTCTTCTTTTCCAGAAATTATTTCATTAAAAGTGTATGTTTTCCAACCACTAATTTGGTTTGCTGGACCTAATATAAAGAAATCATTTTCGCTTTCAGGATTTTCTGAACTTATTGAAATTACTACTACTGCTAAAGTGTTGAAACTTTCGGATTCACTATAAAACTGTAAAGAACCTTTTACTGATGTATATCCAACAACATTACCTATGTTTCTCTCTATCCATATGGTTCCATCATCTTGTCTTCCATCAATGGTTAATTTTAAAGAGTGTTTACCTGTTTTTACTGTTTCATCACTTACAGTGATATTCCACGAAACTTTATTTCCTGGATTATTTGGATCATCAGGTAGATCACTGTCAGGAACCCATAAACCTATTCCTTGCTCAAAACCCTCGAAAACTCGGATTTCTATAGGGCTGGGATTCATAAAAAGATAATAACCCAATGTAAAAATTATTAATATAAAGAAAAACCAATTGATAAAAGAATATTTATTCTGATGCATATAGTTCAAATATTTTTTATGAATATTTCTTTATAAATTTAATAATTATTTAGATTATTATTTTATTTAATTATTTTGAGTTATTACTATCTTCTTTTTTTGTTTCTTCTACAGGATTTATTGTTTCGAAACTAATTATATTACTTTCAGTTGAAGTGGATTTTAGCTTCTCTAAGTTTTTATCATCGAATCCAAAATAGAAGACCACTGCAGCAATCATACCAACTAATCCAGATAAATAGTATGGTGCTTGAGGGTATAGTGCATCCCACATCCATCCCCCTAAAATTCCTGCTGGGAAACCGAATAATGAAGAAAGTGTGCTTTGCATTCCTATTACTGTCGCTAATTTACTTGATTCTACAGTATCAGCTAACAATGCGTTCCAAGCTGGTCCGCCCGCAGCTATACCTCCACCACCAATAGCCATAGCTAAACCATTAGCATATCTAACAAAAGAATAAGCTTCAAAACTAGTAGTGTTAGCTATTAACATCATAGTTATAGGATTAGATATTCTGCTTAACATAATGTTGTTTTTACGACCATATTTATCACTAATCATACCACTTGGTAATGCAAATATTGTAGATATAATTCCAACAACAGTAGTTATTACTCCAAGCTGAGTATTAGTTAGTTTTAGGATATCCAATGCATATAGGTTACCCAAATTCATTACTAATCGCATACTAATACTTCCTAAAATAGCTACAACCAACATTACTTTCAAATTTTTAGGGTAGTCTTTTACAATATTCAAAGAAGGCAAATCTTTCTTTTTTATAGTTTCACTAGAATCTGATATATCTTTCATAAATCTCCATCTAATATAAGTAACAAGCAAAGAAGTTAAGATCTGTAAAATTAAAAAAGTCTTTAACCCTTCTTCGTACCCATAATTATCCATTACTATACCACCAATTGTAGGGCTGAAAATATTTGGTAAACTAGTTATCATGTTATATGCTCCATAACCTGTTCCTCTACGATTTCTAGGCATAGAATCAGCAATTAATGAATTAAAAGCAGGAGTATAGAGACTCATAGTACCATTGATAATAGTAGCTAGAATAATCCACTCCCAACTTGGAGCAAAAAGATAAATTATCGGTGAAAATGTACGTAAAAAAGTGCCCCATATTATAACCTTCTTACGTCCATATTTGTCAGCAAGTAAACCGCCTGGAAGCTGGAAAAGCATATTCTCTACGCTTTGTATTGCTGACAATAATCCTATTATGGTAACCGTTGCCCCAAGATTATCTTTTAAATACATTGGCCAGAATGGACGCCAAGCCATGCCAACAAAATTAAATAAAGCTGAGGATAATGAAATGGACAAAATATTTCTGTTAGAAAATACATCTTTAATCATTTTACTAAATTCATTAATAGCCATTTCGTTACCCCGTATTTCTAGTATATAGAAAATACCTTATATATAACTAGAAAGGTTTAAATTTTAAAAAAAATTAATAGTAATGATTATTTTTTCAAGTTGGTAAATAGTCTTATAATTTCTGTAAACAGGTTCTGAAATTTTTTATTGTATGATTGTATTATTTATTGAGAAAGTTATGAAAGAAGTTTTATTATATAAATTAACTTGGCCAGAGATCCAAGATTATTTGAGAGAGAATGATGTAATTCTTTTTCCTACAGGGTCTACTGAGCAGCATGGTAAGCATATTGCGGAAGATAATGATGCGTTTACTGCTTTAGAAGTTGCTAAAAGAGTAGCTGAGAAAACCGGTGTTCTTGTTGCTCCTGTTATGCCTTTCGGGTATTCTCCTCATCATATGCATTTTCCTGGTACCATTACTTTGCCTTTTGAAGTTTTGGTGCAGGTCTATAAAGAGGTATGTAAAAGCCTCATGAAGCATGGCTTCAATAAGATAGTAATAATGAATGGTCATGGTGGAAACAGTAACGCAATAAGTGAAACTTTAAGAAAACTAAAAGAAGAGACTGGTATGACAGTATATAGTTTGATGGTTTTTCCTGGAGGCTGGGTTCCTGAAATAACTAATCAAACAATTGAGACAAGAGGAGGACATGCTGATGAGATGGAAACATCTGTTGGATTATATCTCGGTCAAAGAATATTGTTTGAGAAGGGAGAAAAGGGGGTCCAACCTGAATCTTATAGTGAACTCCGTAGAAAATATCGTGGAAAAATAACAGTTGCTAGCGATTTCCATGAAACCACCATATCAGGATCTATTGGTGATCCAACTTACGCAACTTATGAAAAAGGCAAAAAAATCATGGAAGCAGGAATAGAAGAAATAGTAAAATTCATTGAGGACCTAAAAAAAATTAGTTGAAAATAGTTACTTTTTAAAAATATTTTTAAAAACAAGTTATCAGAAAAAATGCCACTAAGTTATTTTTAGTGAAGAGGGCATTGGAGCTTTACCGAACATGACTGATTGTAGGCTTGTTGGCTTTATTTTGTTGAAGGCGGATTCGAAATGACGATTATATATTTTTAATTCTTCTTTATGCTTCTTTGCCTCTTCTGGATCACTATGAGCCACTAAATGTTCGTTTATCGCTTCAATACTCGCACTACTACAGAGAGCAGCTATCTCTGCCCCTGTATAAGTCTCTGTTTGTTCAGCTAGATTATCAAGACTAACTTCTTCTGCAAGAGGCATATTCTTAGTATGGATTCTTAGAATCGCTTTACGTGCATCAAGATCAGGTGGTGGAATGTATAGTATTCTATCAAATCTACCTGGACGTAGAAGAGCAGGATCCACAAGTTCTGGTCGATTTGTTGCTCCCATAACTGTTACGTCTTTCAATTCTTCAAGGCCATCTAACTCTGTTAACATCTGACTAACCATCCTTTCAGTAACTCCTGAGTCACCATAACCTCCTCCTCTAGAAGGGGTCATTGCATCGACTTCATCGAAGAAAATAATACATGGAGCAGCTTGTCTAGCTTTCCTAAATACTTCTCTAATACCTTTCTCAGATTCACCTACCCATTTGCTTAAAAGTTCAGGGCCTTTAACACTAATGAAGTTAACTCCGCTTTCTGTAGCGACTGCTTTTGCTATCAACGTTTTACCTGTACCAGGTGGACCATACAAAAGGATACCTTTTGGAGGTTTAGCTGCAGCATGCTCAAAGATTTCACCATATTTTAATGGCCATTCAATCGCTTCTTTTAATTCTTGTTTAGCCTCTTGTAGACCACCTACATCTTCCCAATGAACATTGGGACTCTCAACTAGAACTTCGCGAAGTGTACTTGGATGGACTTCATGCATAGCATTTTCAAAATCCTGCATTGTAACAATAATTTTATCGAGAGTAGTAGCAGGAATACTGGTTTGACTCAAATCTATATCTGGAAGAATGTTACGTAAACTACTCATAGCTGCTTCTTTACTTATTGCTTCAAGATCAGCACCTACATAACCATGTGTACGATCAGCGATTGAATCAAGTTTAACATCTACTGCTAAAGGCATTCCCCTAGTATGTATTTGTAATATTTGGAAACGCCCATTTCTATCAGGCAACCCTAACTCAATTTCACGATCAAAACGTCCAGGACGTCTAAGAGCAGGATCTACTGCATTTGGACGATTAGTTGCTCCAATAACAACGACTTTTCCTCTTGCTTCCAGTCCATCCATGATGGTTAATAACTGTGATACAACTCGTTTCTCTACTTCTCCAGTAACTTCCTCTCTTTTAGGTGCGATTGAATCGATTTCGTCAATGAAAATTATGCTAGGTGCATTTTCTTCAGCTTCTTTAAAGACTTCCCTTAACCTCTCCTCAGATTCACCGTAAAATTTACTCATAATCTCGGGTCCTCCAATACTATAGAAGTTAGCTTGAGTCTCGTTTGCTACTGCTTTTGCTAATAGTGTTTTTCCAGTTCCTGGAGGTCCATGTAAAAGCACTCCTTTAGGTGCTTCCACTCCAAGTCTTTCAAATATCTCAGGATGTTTTAAAGGCAGTTCAATCATTTCACGTACTTTAGCAATCTCTTTTCCTAATCCACCAATGTCTTCGTAGCTTACTTTAGGAATTTTTCCTTGAATTTTTGGTGCTTTTTCAGTAAATTCTATCTGGGTGTTTTCACTAATAATTACAGCATCAGTAGTAGGTTGATATGAAGAAACAACTAGGTCAATACGTCGACCCATAATATTTAACGGAATCATAGATCCCTTTGAAACTACTCTACCCTCTAATATTCGAGCTAGATAACTTTCTCCTCCCTCAATTCTGAGAGGCTCAGTGGGGTATAGAACAAGTTTATTAGCTGGTTTTGCTTCAACACGGCGAATTGTAACTCTATCATCTATTCCAACGCCAGCATCATTACGTAAAATGCCATCTATTCTTATCAGGTTCTTCTCATAATCCGTCATTGGTCCAGGCCAAAGTAATGCATAAGCTTTCTTTTTTCCAGTAATTTCAATTACTTCACCAGCACGCCAATTCATTGCACTTATAAGTGCTGGATCAACGACAGCAATCCCTCTACCTGCAACATTTTGCGGAGCATCAGCTACTCTCAGAGTAATGTTTTCCATAAAATCACTTCTTTAAAAATTTTAATTTAAAAAAATTAGTTAATTTTAATGTTTACTCCTTTTGGAGGTTCTGGTTCTTTCTTTTTAAAGGTAACTTGTAGTATCCCATTTGTATAACATGCATCAGCGGTATTTGGATCGATTTTTATATTAAGCGGTATACTTGTATCATAAGATTTTCCGCCATTTTTTGCAGAAATTTCTACATTATTTTCGGTAGCGTTTACTTTAATGTTGTCTTTGTTTGCACCCGGCATCTCAGCAATTAACTTTACAGTTCCTTCTTTTTCATCGACACTAATATCAACTAGTGGTTCACGTGTTCCGAGTTCTAATCTCCCTTGACGGGGTCTAATATTTCCGAATTCTTTTATTTGTGGTTTACCATCTGGTCCAATGTTTACTTGATAACCATAATACCAAGTATGTGTATTGGGATCCTTCTCTAGATCTTCCCACATTCTATTTATTGCTTGGTCGAACTCCCAAAAATCTCTGGTCATTTCACTCCAGAGGTCTTCAAAGGGGTTTCTCCTTCTTCTCCAAGTCATATTTATCACTGTTTTGAATTGGGTACGCCTGGCTTATAAATATTATGTCAAAATGTAGTAAATATGACAAATAGTAATGTTTTAAAGGTAGTTGTCAAAAGTGTTAAATTAGTAAAGTTAGAGGTTAAATAACATGTCTAGCAGAGCATCTGTTCAAGATATAGTAAGGGTCATAGTAAGCCGTAATCCCTACATTTATAGGGGTTTAAGAATGCGTGTCGTTAATTATAGTGCTTTAGCTAGGTATATTCAAGAAGATGTTGAGGGTTTAATAGGAGATGAAGTTGACCCAAATACAATTGTAACAGCAATTATGAGGTTAAGTAATCAAATTTTTGAACCACAAGAAGTTAACAGCCCTTTTTATGCGAGTAGATTAAATCTAATCACAGGTATATCAGAAGTGTTAATAAAAGCTCCACCAGTTAAACATAGTGAAATTATAAAAAAAATTGTTGATCTAAAAGTTTTTGATAGTTATATGACTAGTTTACGTCAATCTTCTACAGGAATTAAAATTTTCACTAACTCTCCTGATGCAGACAAAGTTAGAGATGAACTAAGATATTACACTGTAGATATTAAAGAAAGATACGCTCAAATTGTCATCCGATTGCCATCAGATTTAGATGGTTTAGAGGGGGCATTAACAATAGTTGTTGATGCTTTAGCTCAGAATGGAGTACATGCAATTGACACAAATATCTCAGAGAATGAAATCAGTTTAGTGCTTAAAGAAGATAATGCAGGACATGCATTTGAAGCTCTCAGAGCCTTAATGAGATAAAATATATAAATGATAATTTTTTCATCTTTAAATTAAATAAAATAATATACTTTTAAAGGGTTAATTTTTTCTTTATTAACGTGTGTTTATTTTTGTGGTAATCAATGAGAGTTGGTATTTCTAGTTTCTCACATGAGACATGTACTTTTTGTCCAAATATTACTACTCTTGAAGATTGGGACGTAGGTGGCATGCTTTATGGTGATGATGCGCTAGATACTGAAGGGCAAGGTAAAAGTTACATTACAGGGTTCAAAGAAGCTGCTCATGAAGAGTGTGTTGAATTAGTAGGTATTCTTGTTGCTAGGAGTCCCCGTACTGTTGGTATGGGAAGCTGGTTGACTACTGAATCTTTTGAAGTTATTTCGAACAGGATTGTTGAGGGAATTCAAAAACAAATGCCTTTGGATGGTGTTTTATTAGCTCTACACGGTGCAATGGCTGTAACTAATGTTGCCAGACCTGAGGCTGAACTTTGCCGGAGAGTTAGAAAAGTTGTGGGTAGAATCCCTATTATGGTAACTCTTGATCTTCATGCTAATGAAGATGTGGAACTTGCGAATACTGTTGACGGAGTCTTTATCCTTAAAACTTATCCCCATTTAGATGGACATGAAATTGGAAAGATAGCTGGAAAATGTATTATTAATACAATTCGTGGTAACTTTAAACCTGTAATGGCTATGCGTAAACCAGGGATAATCAGTGCAAGTGTTTACCAGGCTTCAGAATATTTTCCAATGAAAGAAGTTTATGACAGGTGTAGGGAATGGGAAAAAAAAGGTGTTTACTGTGCTTCAGTAGCACCTGGATTTGCATATGCTGATGTCCCTGATGTTGGGGCTTCAGTCTTTGTTGTAACTAATGATGATCATAAGCTTGCAGAGGAGTGCGCACAGAATATTAATGATTTACTTTGGTCTTTAAGGCAAGCTCTGACTAGACCTCTCCCTAAAGCTAAAGAGGGGGTAGCTCAAGTTTTAAAAATGGTTTCAGAGGGAACTAAACCTGTTGTGATAGCTTATCATGATGATAGGTTGGGTGATGGTACACATGTTTTTAAAGAACTTTTAGAGCAAGGTGCAAAGAACTTTTGTACTACTAGTATTGCTGATCCTAAAATTTTGAATAAACTTGAATTGGAAAACCAAATGGGTGATACTGTTACAGTTAAAATAGGAGGTTGGGTTCATCCAATTTCAGGACCACCAATCACTGTTACAGGTCGAATTGAATGGTTAGGTCCAGCCAATTGGGTTGAGACGGGTCCAATGGGTCGTGGAGCCAGAAGACACGACGATTTAGTAGCTTCACTAGATTTGGGGAATAATAGACATGTAGTGATTTCAAACAGACTTAGAGCACCAATGAGCGCTGATCCCTTAAAAGCTTTAGGTCTTGATGTAGATAGTTACGATATAGTTGAAATTAAGAGTAGGGTGCATCATAAAGCATATTGGGATACATGGTCAGCAATAGATTTTCCAGTTGATCCTCCAGGTACTACGCCAGCTGATTTAAGTACTTTAAATTACAAAAATTTGCCATGGGACATTTATCCGATTGGAGAAAAGTGGAAACATTAGTTGAGTTTAGTGTTATTATTTAATTTTTTTAATTATTATTTAGTTTACATTATTATTGTTATTCTCTGGGATCATCAACATTAGAGGAATAGCAATGAAAAGATAGTATACAAATCCTAAATACCAATGATAGTCTGGGTTTATGTTCCAGATTATTCCTCCAATTAATGGGGCTGGTATTCCAATTAAAGCTGTCATCATTGTACTGATTCCTGCCCATCTTCCTCTCATTTCTAGTGGAATATATTCTTGTATAAACGCAAACCACCCAACCTCCATTGAGCTTCCCATAGCACTAAAGAAATTATATAAAAGTAAGAACTCAGGATTAGTTGAAGGTGTCAAAATAGGCATTAATACGCAAATAGCAAAAACGATTTGGGACAAGTAAGCCATTTTTCTTCTACCAACCCTATCAGTTAAGCTACCCATAGGTACCGAAAGGATAAGTGAAACAGCTGTAGCTACAGTACTTTGTAAACCTAAAATGTAAGCATCTGCATTTTTAATTTCATAAAAATAGATTTGAATTAAGGGAAACCTCATCTGCATAAAAAAAGTATTGACACAATTCAACAATAGTATCCATTTTAAACCAGGAACCTCACGGAACATTTCTTTAAAATTTTGAAAAATATTAAGATCTATTTGACTACGCTTCATCTCCGGTTCTTTTAATTTCCAGACAATTATTATGTAGATAAAAAAACTAGCAATAAACTGGATATAAAAAAGTGGTCTATAGCTATCAACATTCTCAAGACCACCTAAAGAAGTAATTATGTACGCAGCAATTAAAGGAGCAACAAGTCCTAAAGTCGAAATAAACATGTTGCTAGTAACTAGTCCTTTTACACGATCACGATTAGTAATTGAAGAGATTTGGATTATTTCGATTGTTGGCCAATAAAACCTTGTTGTAATTGATTCCCACATTCTCGTAGTAAAAAACATTTGGAAGCTTGTTGAAAGTCCTTTTAAAAGACTTATTGGTAAACTAATTAAACCTCCCATAATGTAGAGTTTACGAATGCTTTTTACTCGGTCAATTACTAAACCTGCAGGGATTGCTAAAATCATTGTTACGAAACTTGCTGCACTTTCAAGATAACTAATATCTTGAGGAGTTGCACCTAGTTTTCTTATATAGATCGAAGTATATTGTGCTGTAAGATTATTAAATAATGTTAAAATTGCATTTCTAAAAAGCATTAATTTGAAATTAACCGATTGGTTACGCCAAAATGAAAATGCTTCATCAATTAATTTCAAATATATTTCTCCAAACTAGATACAATGAATATAAAGGTATGAAAAATAAGTGTTATGAATTTTGATATTTTGTATTTAGCTTAAAATCTTTATGGAGGTAATAAACTCATTTTTTCAGGAGGTTGAAATTTATTTAATATTGTAAAATAACTCATTTTAGCTTGTGCCAATAAGATTTTATCCCATTTTAAACTATTTTCAAGTCCTTCATCGTTATCATATCTTAGTTGTTGTTTTTTATTATTTTTCTTCAATTGTTTCACTAATTTGCTAATTTTTTCATGATACACATCGATAGGTGTTTTTTCATTGCTATCAATTATTGATTTTGCTACGATCCGTCCACTAATTGCTGCTGAATCCATTCCTGTACCTCTATAAAGATCTAGTAAACCAGCTGCATCTCCTGCTAAGAGAACATTTCCAGAACCAAGAAAAATTCCTCCTAAACAACTTGTAGTATATCCTTCTTTCCGAACCACTTCTCCTTTTATGGAGTATCTTTTGTGAACATATTTGTAAAATTCGTTAATTGATCTTAATGGATCCTCTTTGCTACTTGTTCCAATAACAAGTAAATCGTCTTTATAGTATAACCAACTATACATCAAGTCGCTGAAGTTACGTCGATAAAAAAGTTCTAGACTATTTTTTGGTAGTTCAGATGTGCCTTTATAATAGAAATTAATTGCAGTACCAGTCACCTTTCTAGAAAATTCTGCAGGTCTTAGTTTTCTCCTTACAATCGAAGTAGGAGATAATCCATCAGCACCAATAAGAAATCTTGTTTTAATCTTCTCCTTCGAGGTTTCAACAATTAAACATCTATCATTATCTCTAAAATCAATTAATTTTTCTTCATTACGAAAGTCTGCACCAGAATCAATTGCTAAACTATTTAACCAATCATCAAAATCACTACGCCAATAATTTAAAAGCTTAAATTTACCAGAGATTCTTCTTCCAGAAGGAGTAGTTATTGCTATATTATTTAATTCGTTTTTACATAGTTTGTTTTTAGGAATTTTTTTTCCAACAAGTTTTTCCATGTATGGTAGCTGAACACCACTACATACTTTGTTTCTAGGTGTTTTGCACGCTTCTAAGAGTAACGTATCATACCCTGTTTCAGCTAACAGCTTCGCAGCAATTGACCCAGCAATTCCTCCTCCTGCAACTACTACATCATAATTCTGGGTCATCACATGATTCTACACATCATATGATAAAAACTATAACAAAAGAAGTATTTTATTATAACATGAAAAATATTGTCGTTGGAGCAGGAATCGGTGGACTAAGCATTGCTGCATTACTCGCTAAAAAAGGACAGCAGGTAACTGTAATTGAAAAAAATTCTACTCCAGGTGGACGAGCTAGACTCTACTCTGAAAAAGGATTCAAGTTTGATATGGGTCCAAGTTGGTATCTTATGCCAGATATTTTTGAAGATTATTTTAAAGAACTAGAAATCAAAGTTACAGATATTTATAATCTAGTTAGAATTGATCCCAGTTACAGAATTTTCTTTGAAGATGGGTCTAAGGTAGATGTTTACGCTAGCTTAGAAGACAACATAAAATTATTTGATGAACTAGAACCAGAAGGAGGAGAAAAACTAAAGAAGTATTTGGAAAAAGCTGAAAAACATTACAAAATTGCTAAAGAAGATCTTCTTTACCGTGATTACAATAGGTTATTAAATCTAATTGATGGAAGATTGTTACTCAATGGTCTCAGATTACCAATTTTTGGAGATATTGACTCATTTATTCAAGGAATTTTTTCTAGCGATAAAGCTAAAAGAATATTAGAATATAGCATAGGATTTGTAGGGGGTAGCCCAAAAAATACTCCTAGCATCTATTATATTATGAATCATGTAGATTTCAAATTGGGAGTATGGTATCCTATTGAGGGCATATGGAAAGTAATTGAGCAACTTTATGAGATATGCCTAAAAAATGGCGTCGAATTTAAATTTAATGAAGCTGTCGAGAAAATTAATGTAAAGGGAGTAGCACATTCTGTAGACACTGATATTCAGCATTATATTAGCGATAATATTATTGTAACTGCTGATTATGCTTATTCGGAGTTGAATTTATTAGATGAAGAGAACCGGAGTTATGACAAATCTTACTGGGACTCTAAACTTTTTGCACCAACTGCATTAGTTATTTATATTGGTCTAAATAAAAAATTAACAAAACTCTTACATCATAATCTATACTTAGCAGGAGACTGGAATCTTGATTTTGAAACCCTATATGATCCAGATACACCAAGTTGGCCAAACGAAGTCAGTTACTATGTTAATATTACTAGTAAAACCGATCCCACCGTAGCTCCTAAAGGAAAAGAAACAATATTCATACTTATTCCACTTCCAAGTGGTATAAAAGACACCTATGAAAATAGAGAAAAATGGTACCAACAAATCGTATCACATTTAGAAAAACTTGCTGATGAAAAAATAATAGGTTATGAAGAAGTAAAAACAATTTTTGGTCCAGAAGATTTCAAACGTGATTATAATGCATACAATGGTACAAGTCTTGGATTAGTACATACATTAAACCAAAGCGCTATTTTTAGACCCAGCCATCTTAGTAAAAAAGTTAAGAACCTTTATTATACGGGTCAGTATACCCATCCTGGAATAGGGCTACCTTTGGTATTAATTAGTAGTCAAATACTTGTAGATAGGTTAATAAAAAAAACATAAATTTTTTTCATTTTAAATATTTTTCTTTAATTAATGATTACTCGCTGTTCGAGTATATATTTAGTAATTTTGTTAAAACATTATTTAAATATAATATTTTTATGTTAAATATATGTGGTGAGTTATGGATGAAAACAACTTCTCACAACAAGCAATTAATTTTTTAAATAAGAATAGTGAGAAAATAAAAATTAGTTATAAGGGATATGAGAGAAATACGAAATCTATTTGCCCTATATGTTATAATAAAATTGATGCTAGAGTTTTTGAAGATGATGAGAAAATTTTTATTGAAAAGGAATGTAAAGAGCATGGATATTTCCGAGATGTTTACTGGTCTAATGCTTCACTGTTTAAGAAACAATTAATTTATACTATCGAAGGAAACCCGATTGATAATCCGAATACGAAATCATGTGATAATTGTCCATTGGATTGTGGATTATGTGAAAAACATAAGACTCACACAATGTTAGCTAACATTGATTTAACAAATAGATGTAACCAGAATTGTCCAATCTGCTTCGCTAATTCAGAAGCAGCGGGATATGTGTATGAACCTACTTTCGAACAGATTAGAGAAATGCTAGTCATTCTAAGAGATCAAAAACCGAATCCTGTTTGGGTAGTTCAGTTTTCAGGAGGTGAACCAACTATTCATCCAAAAATATTTGAAATTATTAGTATGGCTAAGAAGTTTGGTTTTAGGTATACAATAGTTGCTACAAATGGTCTAAAAATTGCAGCAGACATTAATTTTACTAAACAACTAAAAAGTTCAGGTCTAAATATTGTCTATCTACAGTTTGATGGTATGACCCCTGAACCTTACATTCAAGCAAGAGGTTATAACGCGCTGCCAATTAAACTTAAAGCAATTGAAAACCTTAAGGAAGCCGACCTTCCAACAACCCTTGTACCAACCGTTGTTAAAGGAGTAAATGATGACCAATTAGGAGCAATTATAGACTATGGTTTTAAGAATCTTGATGTCGTTAAATCAGTTAACTTCCAACCAGTTTCATTTACTGGTCGTATAGATAAAAATGATTTAGATGCAATGAGAGTCACTGTATCTGACATTATGACTTTAACTGAAGATCAAACCGATGGTCGAATTTTAAGAAGTGATTGGCTACCTATACCTGCTTTTGCTCCTTTGGAGATGTTAATTGAAAAAATTTCAAAATCGAGAAGATCTAAAGCTGCAACACATATTCATTGTGGCGCTGGATTGTATTTGTTTGAGAAAAATAATAATTACATTCCGCTTAATCGCTTTGTTGATCTTGATTATGCTAGAGAGATTATCATGGAAGAACTGAATACTGAACGACTCTTCATGAATGATTTAAGGCGAAAAGCTTCATTAATCTACAAAATATCTAAAACCATTGATAAAGAAAAAGCTCCTGAATACTTCGATTTTAATGAATTATTAATGGTGGCTTTATTCAATCAGTTTTCAGAAATACCAGAGAATCTAAAAAAGAAAGGCATGTTCATAGGATGCATGCATTTCATGGATCCCTATAACTTCGATATAGAAAGAGTTGAACGATGCTGCATACATTATGCAACTCCAGATAAACGAATAATCCCTTTCTGTTCATACAATATACTTCATAGGAATGAAATTGAGGAAAAGTTTGCACAAAAAAATTGATATTATTTCTCTTTACTAATTCTAAGGTCTATTCCGGGTTTCAAGTTATTCTCTGATCTATCTACAACTGTCTTGATTCTCCTAATTCTAGTTTTTTGTTGTTTAGCTTCATTTATCCAATGAATATAAATGAAACGTGCTGATTGGGGGAATGAATCAAAATAAAGTTTAACTTTATTATTTTTTATTAGAGCTAAATTTAAGTCTTCTGGTACATCAGTTGGGCCTCTATTACTTGAATAAGCTTTTTCCCATCGACCATTTTTCTTTGCGTCTTCAACAGTTTTTAATCCTGCTAGAGTCATTCTATTTTCTTTTATTAATTTTTCTGCTCGTTTTCGGTTACTAAGAGACCATACACTCTGATTTTTACGAGGAGAAAAACGCTGCATAAATTCATTGTTGTTGAGACGCTTCATTTTTCCATCAATCCATCCATATGCGACTGCTTCAAGCACAGCTTCCTCGTATGATACACCAGGTTTGTAAGAAGATTTCTTTTGAATAATTATCCAAATAGAATCTGCTGTTTCACATTTATCTTTAAGCCATTTACTCCATTCTTCAAGAGAACTAAAATATTTTGGATTATCCTCAGACAACTTGATATTTTTTAAGGATTGATAGTAATTTAATTATTTGTATTTTTATAGGTTTAAAAATAAAGTGTATTTTTAATAAATTAATTCCAGATTGGTGTTAACCAAAGTCGTCTCCGATCATTTTTTCCAGATACTACGTCTGAGTAATAATTCTGGATTTGAGTAGTGACTATTCCTGGGTATCTCTCACCAATTTTTATATCATCTATACTTGTAATGGGAGTGATTTCTGCTCCTGTGCCACATAAGAAAGCCTCTTCACTAGCATAAAGGTCCAAACGTGTAAGGTCTCGTATCTCCGTTTGAATATTCACATCGATTGGTAGATGCTTTAGTAGGAAGTTACGGGTTACTGACTCAAGTATGCTTGCAGTAACTGGTGGAGTAATTACTTTGCCCTCCATAACTACCATAAGACAAGCTCCTGTAGATTCGGATACAAAGCCCCTATTATCAAGGAGAATAGCACCATTGTATCCTAAACGGCTTACTTCTCTACCAGCTAAACCTGTATTAGCATAGTTAGCCCAGCTTTTTGATTGTGGTGGAAGAGCATCTGATGCAATTCGGCGCCAACTACTTACCATGAATCTACGTTCTTTATTAAAGGACTGATTATTTACTCCAAGAAGGGTGTTAAACTCCCATGCAGGAAAAACAATGTGACTTTCAGGGTTATTCCTTGAAGCTCCTGCTTTAGGCCATATTCTTGGCTGAAGATACACGTTTCCAGTAAAATTATTTGCTATAATGGTTTTTCTTGCTGCTTCTATGAGTTGTTCTTTATCGTAAGGCATGATCAACCCATTAACTATAGCACTTCTGAATAAACGGTCGATATGTGGCTTCCAAGCAAAAATATTTTGTTTACCTCTGCCATTAACATCTCCCTCAACGTATGCTTTTATGCCTTCAAAAATACCGAGGTGAATGGGTTCCATTGCAGAAACTAGAGCCTTCTCAGTCTCAACGATTGATCCATTCATCCAACAATACTTAGCACCATTAAATCCTGACATAGAACCACATAATTTAATCCTTTAAGGAATTATTTTAGGTTATATAATGCAAAATGGGAAAAACTGGCTTTTACCCTGAAAAAACTTTAATAGATGTTGAGGGAAGCGTGACATAAACCTCATCACCTTTTTCAAAGTTGCTCTCTTTTTGATTATATAAGATTGCGGTTACATTAAAACCAACTTCAATCATTGCTAAAGTTGAATGTCCTAGAAAGGTTTTTTCAGTTATTTTTCCTTTTAAAGTGTTTTTAAGGTTCTTTGGAGAACTTATATTAACTATAACATCCTTGGCTCTTATTCCTACTTGACAGTTATTTCTAATTTCTTCATTTATTATTAAGTTGACACCGTTAATTTTTATCTCTCTGACATTAGCTGATGAGGTAATGTTATAGATATTTTCATAGCCTAAGAATCTAGCTATTTCTCCATCTTTAGGATTTTCATATATTTCTTTTGGTGCACCAATCTGAACTATTCTACCTTTATTAATTATAGCAATTTTATCTGCTAGAGAATATGCTTCTTCTTTGTCGTGAGTTACATGAATGGTGGTTAATCCTGTTTCTTTATGAACTTTTTTTAACTCAATTCGAAGATCTTGCCTAGTTTCTTCATCAATATTACTTAACGGTTCATCCAATAACAGTATTTGGGGGGTTGTAGCAATTGCTCTAGCTATGGCAACTTTTTGTTTTTCTCCCCCACTCAAAGTCGATGGCATTCGATTTTTAAAATTATTAATTTCTAATAATTCTATGATTTTTAATACACTATCCTTCATTTGATTATCTTTAATTCCCTTCATTTTTGGTCCAAATTCAATATTTTCCATCACCGTTAAATGGGGAAAAAGAATGCTATTTTGTGGAACATATCCTATTTCCCTTATTTCGACCGGTTTCTCAGTAATATCTATCCCTTTAACGAATACTTTCCCTGAATCTGGATGTTGAAACCCTAATATTGTTTCAAGTAGAAGAGTCTTTCCTGATCCTGTGGGTCCTAATAATGCATAATATTCTCCCTTATTTACTTCAAAGTCTATAGATTTTAATTCAAAATTTGGCCATCTTTTTGATATCCCCCTAATGCTTAACTGAATATCCATGTTAATTCCATCTCCTTTGGTTTGTTGTTGATTTGAATATGAAGAGAATAATAATAGCAAGCAAAATTAGAACAGCATTGATTGGAAGAGCCCAATAGAGGCCTTCACTTATTAATACATCCATTAAAAGTACTGGTACAGTTTTAGGATAATACGCTAAAACAACTACCGCACCAAACTCACTTAAAGCTCTAGCCCAAGTTAAAATGCATCCTGTAATTATTCCCTTAAAAGCTAAAGGGAGGTAAATATAAGTAAATAACTGCCAATCTGAAGCACCTAAACTCTTTGCAACTTTTTCAATATCCGGATTTACTGAAGAAAACGCATCTTGTACACTTCTAATCATGTAAGGAGCACTCACAAATATCATGGCAGCTATCACACCCCAGATGGTATCTACAAAATTAATTCCCATCTCTGAAGCTATACCTCCAATCAATGCTCTTGGACTTAGAATTGTTAAAAGAGCTATACCCGCAGCATTATGAGGAATAAGCATAGGAATATCGATTAAAACTTCAGTTAATTTTTTTCCAGGAAAATTAAATTTAATTAAAACATATGCTAGGGGGACTCCAAGCAGTAATATATATACTGTGGCTAAAGTTGCCCCCAAAAAACTTGTTACAAACGCATCATGAGTTCTTTGATCCTTTAAAACAGTGACGAAATTTATTGTTGAATCATTTACACTGACAATTAGAGGAACTACAAGAAATATAAATAGAAGAAAACCAAGAAAAGCTGAAGCTATCATGAATGGGGTTCTTTTATTCAGCCAAGACATTGTATTAACCCTAAAGAAAATATTGATGCATAAATAAAAGACCCATCTATGGTTCAGAAATCACGAAGTTCACTAATTCATTTGGGATGTTATCAATTTTGTCCGTATAAGAGGGGTGATAAATTGGATGCCATAAAGAGTCGAATAAGGTTTTTCCGTTTCCTTCAAGGAGGTATATAATAAATTTTTTTGCTTCTATTATATTCTTTGCATTAGATGGAATAGTTAATCCATAGTAGATTGTTTTACCCTCCCTATCTAGACTTATTGTACCAAAACGGTAGTGAAGGAATCTTACTTCTACACTGTTGTATATAGTATCCATTTGGGGGTTTCCTAAATTAATCTCATCCGGTAGTTCTAAATAATTTAAATCATACTGCTTTGCATTGCTTGAGTATAAGAAACAGTAATCAACAGCTCCTGTTTGAAGTAATGGTACAATCTGTATACTGCTAGCTCTAAGCGAAACTTTATTATTCAATGGAGTCTGGGTTTCAGGTACAAAAATTACTGTACTGTTAGGTAATTTTACGCTTTCAAATATTGGTTCAAAATTGTTGCCAAACAAATTTTCAAAGATTGATGATTTATTATAGTAATATTCTGCGAGTTGAAGAGTTATAATTGATCTATAACCCAACGCATCGATTTGAGGGTTGGCGATACCAATTTTAACATCGTTTCTGTTCAGAATATTATACCAATTATCCGAGTTTATTTCACTCGAATATTTGCTTTGATTTGTATATGCTAAAACAATATTATTTCCTGAGAATCGTATATACCAATTGGAGTATTTTTCATCTGTTTCCTTAACTGTTGTGTTATACATCATTAGTGGGATAAGGGAGTAATCTGCGACCATTAGAATGTCAACATTGTCTTCTAATTCTGTTACATGACGAATTACTTGTATACTGCCATGGCCTTCGATTTCTAATTCAACATTTGGGTTTGTAGCCATGTAGTCAACTGCTAAACGTTCGAGAGGATATAGAAGGCTACCAGCACAGTATATTTTTAGTTTGCTTTTTCCCGTGGGTTTAGGATAAAATAAATAAGAAGTTATAGCTAGAGCTGCGATTAGTACTGTGACAAAAATTATTGATTGTCTTTTCAAACAATCAACTTCGTGAATATTATCTCGATTTCGCTTATGTTTTTTATCATCTGTCCTTTCGTAAGTGTTGGTCCAACTAGTTTTATTGGAGCATCGCTGCCTGAGAGAGCTTTTCCATCAACTTTGTATGCTATGATTAAATCATTGTTTAGTTTCACAAAGGTTGAATTGAAGTCTTTATAGAATCCATCACTTGCTTTAACTCTTACAGTGTAATCTTCATCAGCTAAAGTTCTGTTGAATGCTTCTGGTCCATGCATATTGTTATCGTCTACTCTTCCTAGAAGTGTCCATAATGGTAGACCAAACCATTTCTGAGAAGAGCTATCTGTCCAAGATTCACCATGTTTAGAATCATCACAAATAGCACCTTCTATGAACGCTCTCGCAGTTAATGTCTCATTTACAGCTCCAATAAGTTTTAGACTCCAAGTAGCATTGTTTATTATAGCCAAGTCTTCTTCATTGGGTAAAACATAATTTTCTTTGAATGTTAATTGTATTTTTACTATATTTCTAATCATCTGTCCTTTAGATAACGCTGAACCAACCAATCTTAAAGGCCAATAAGGTTCTTCAAGAGGTTCACCATTTTTCTCATTTGCTAATAAAATGTTTTGGTTGAATTTGACGAAAGTACTGTTTAGAGTGACACTATATCCATCTCCAGCAACTAAAGTGATATTATAAGCATTAGCATCAGCAAGAGAACGATTATATGCCCCGGTTTCATGAGTGTTTAAATCATCTATTCTTCCCACTAATAGCCATACTGGGATTCCTGTCCAAATATTTTGATCCGAATCAACATATACTGCTTTATGTTCAGGCGTTGTATCAGGACAATTTGCACCAGATTCAAAGGTAGCCCGATCCATTGTTTCATTTCGAGCGCCCTCAAGACTCAAGTCCCAATCACGTACACCCGGAATAACTTCGATTTTTACTGTCTGTTTAACCCAGAAGTGACCTTCAGTAATAAGACCTTCTTCACCTAAAACAACGAATCGTATTGGTCCATCTGAGGTAGATAAAGGATTTCCAGCATCTAAATAAGCTAAAACGGGGATTAGAGGTTTAGTATTATTCGTTTCGTCTCCTGTTGCTGGATCGAAGGTAATGAAGTCTCCTGACAATTCTTCCCATGTGTATACCATCGAATAATCATCGGCTGCTGTTACTCTAAGACTGTTATCTTCAGTTATTCCACCAACTAGATTTAATACATCAGACACTAAGACGCCGGTATAATTAGAAACACTACGTATAGACCCTGCACTTGTTTTAAGGCCTCCTTTCATTACCACTTTCTGCATTGTAGCGATATCATTTTCCGTAATGTTCTTAATAGTACCATTTGAACCAACTAACATAATTTTAAAAGCGGGAATTGTTGGTGATTCGGGGATTGTAGGTTGATTAAAAACGTAGTTCCATACAACAGCTCCACCAATTATTAAAATAATCAATGAACTGATTAAAACCAGGTTTCTTCTTTGACTCAAATTTCTTTACACCTTGTTAGATATACAGGGTACGATATGCATATAAAAACATATCAATGATAATTTTTTTAAGAAAATACATTTTACAAATTAAACTTGATATAATTTTAAAAGAATTATTTAAAAAAGTAGGTTTTATTATGTAGATCCGTATTTTTCCCAACTAACAATAGACTCTAAACTTTTCCTTTCTTTAGCTACTGGTGATTCGTCTGGTATTCCAAGGGGTATTACAGCTATGGGTTTCAAGTTATCCGGAATTTCTAATAGGTTTTTGATTAATTCTTCTCTACCAGTTTGCCCCATCCAGCATGTACCATAACCTAAGTTTGTCGCAGCCAATACAATATGTTCAAGAGCTATTCCTAGATCGTTGAAACACCAAGTGGAAGAAGCTGCTTGGTCAGCTAAACCAACAATCATTACAGGGGCTTGTGCTGCCCATTCACTCTTCGCTAATTTCTTTATTGTATCCTTGTTTTCAACAACTATGAAGTGCCATGGCTGTCTGTTACTTGCTGAAGGAGCAATTCTAGCTGCCTCCAATATTTTTAGTAAATCTTCTTTGGGAATGGGAGTGTTTTTGTATTTACGGATACTCCTCCTTTTTTCAATCACTTCTTCAAACTTCATTTTTTTCCCTAGATGTTTTTTACTTGGGATGATATAAAGAGAATTATTTTATAAAATGAAATTTATTAAAATAATATTAATAATTATCTTTTTGATGTTTTAATGAACATTGTCTTCTATTTAGTAAATCATTTAACTTTGGTTTCTTAATCACTGAATATAATGTCTTGGGAAAGAGAATATAATAAGAATCAGACGATTTGGGGTGAAAAACCTAGTGAACTAGCCATAGAATTAGTTAAACACTTCATTAATTATAAGGGTAGACCTCTTCAAGTCTTAGATATTGGATGTGGTTATGGGAGAGACTCCCTCTATATTGCTAAGACTCTTGGATTCAAAGTTATTGGCATTGACATCTCTGAGAAAGCTATAGAACTCGCAGTAGAAAACTCATCAAAAGTTTCTATTCACAAAGCTGAGTTCAAACTGATTGATTATAAAAAGGTTAATGACTGTTTTGATGTAATTTTGGTATCAAACTTATTCCATTTATTATCTCTTAAAGAGCGTAGCAATTTTCCAAACCATATTTATAGATTACTGGTTTCTAAAGGAGTTCTTTTCTTAAATGCACTATCAATTAATGATAATGAACATTATGGTATAGGCAATCCCGTTCTCGATGAAGAAAACTCTTGGATAGATAATAAATACATACATCTCTCTACAGAGAATGAATTGAGGAGTGTTTTTTCTAAATTGGCAATTAAGGAATTATATGAGCATCATTATGAAGAGCCTCATTCTGGTGAAAGAACTCATAACCATATAGCTTGGATACTTGTTGCTGAGAAAAATGGTTAAAATTTTTAAAAAAGATAAAAATCGAGTAAATTTATTATTTTAGCAGGATTAATTTTGTATAAAAACATTGTTTCTGAAAAACTCTTATCAGAGATTAAATTTTTAATATTTTATTTAGAGTATGTATAATAAAACAGATGAATTTTGATGAAAAAAGTTGTTTGCATAGTTCTTTTACTAATGCTAGGGATTAATTTACTGAGTGGTGTGTTGGTTTCAAGTGTTTCAGCTGATGAAAATTATAATGATTACAGTAATGAGTACAGTGAAAGTCCAGGAGTATCCCCTGAAGGAGGTCAAACTAGGGAAGGACCGAGAACCAGATTCAAAGATGTTTAAAAAATTAAATTATTTTTCTCTTTTACTTAATTTTTTCTTTTCTCTAATTCTCTCTGTTTTTGTTCTAGTTCGTGAATTTTACGTTTTTCTTCTTGAGTGGGTTCTTTGACTCCAAACCAAAATACTCCTGCAGCGATTAAACCTAATACACCTGAAAACATGAAGGGTGTTTGAGGACTTATGGTCTGCCACATCCAACCACCTATCATAGCAGAGGGGATTCCAATAATTGCAGTTAAAGTGTTTTGTGTACCAATAACTGTAGCCCTTTTTTCAGGTGGTACTATATCTGCAATCAAAGCGTTCCATGATGGACCTCCCGCTCCCATCATTGCACCACCTAAAGCTTGAGCTGCTCCATTCGAATAACGTGCTAATGCATAACCATTAAAATCAACTGCAAAAATTAGAGCCCATTGTGTTAATGGGTTTGTTACTCTAGCTAGCATAATATTGTTTTTACGTCCATATCGGTCACTTAACATACCTCCAGGCAATGCAAGGAAAGCAGTTAATAATCCAACACCTGTACTTATGAGTCCCAGTTGTGTATTTGAGATCTTTACAATTTCTAAGGCATATAAATTCATGAAATCCATGACTAATCTTGCACTAAAACTACCTATGATAGCAACAACAAGCATTACTTTTATTGGTTTTTCTTGACCAAAAAGGATTTCTTTTGAAATCATTAGCTTTCTTCCAGCGGTTGCTGGGATTACTGTTTCTTTAGTTAATCTCCAACGGACATAAGTAATCCCTAAACTTACAAATATTTGTAATATTAAAAACATTCTTAACCCATCAACATATCCAAAATTATCCATTACGATGCCTCCAATTAATGGGCTTATCATACTAGGTAAGGAAGTAATCATACTGTAAACACCATAACCAGCACCACGACGTGTTGGTGGCATTGAGTCAGCGACTATAGCAGTAAATGCAGGCATATAGATGCTTGTTAATCCCTCGAAAAAAGCAGCTACCATGATCCAATGCCAAGAAGGTGCAAGGAAATAAATTATCGGAGAAAAAGTATTGAGAAAAGTACCATAAACAATCACTCTTCTTCGACCATATCTATCTGCAAGAAGTCCTCCTGGTAAAGCAAAAATCATGTTTTGAGCTGATCTTACCCCTGAGATTAATCCGATTTCAAGAGCTGAAGCTCCAAGATTATCTTTAAGGTATTTAGGCCAGAAAGGATGCCAAGCCATAGAGCATAAACTAAAAACCATTGTAGTTAGGGAAATGGTCATTACATTCCTATTCCCAAAAACCTCTTTAACCAGATTTTTATATTCTTTGAAATCTATGTTACCACGCTTCTATTTTTCTCCGGTAGTTCGCATTAGGAGTATTTATACATTATCTCTGCACATGCTTCATTTTTATAATCGAACATTCTTTTAAATGAAAGTAACTGCTTTAATACCCTAAATTTATCTTTACAATCTAGTAAATATTTATGCTTTAGTATAAAATTTTAACCTCTAGTTGTTTAAATTATTCTTAGATGTCGAAACAAACATTCTGGGATTTACTAGATAAACTAGTGGAAAAAAGTAAAATAGTTATTGAGATTAAAAAAGACTTTACTCAAATAAATAATGAAATACAATTTCTAACCGAATATGGTTACTTAAATGGTACATCATCTAATGATGGTGAAGGAATCGATGTTTTCATGGGAACTGATCCAATGAATAGGCTAGATGCGATACTTTGCACAATTGACTTGATGAAACGTGACTCTGAGATAAAATTGTTTATAGGATGCACTGAAGAAGAGAAAATCAGCATTGTCCGTTTTTATGAAAAACATCCTCAAATCAGAGGTTTATTAATTAAACGTAATAATCTCTAATTGATTAAATATTGAAAATTATTTTTTATACTTAAGTCATTATTTTTTAGACATTTAATCTTTCTACTTTAACAATAGCAGTACTCACACCTGCAAGCGGAGGTAATAGATGAGATAATACCTGTTCAGCAGTGCAACGTCTAACTATTCCCTTAGAACTGGTCTGATGCCAACCTTCTTTATCTCTTTGAAAAGACTGTAATACTTTCCCATTTTTGTTGAGAAATTTGATAATACATTCATTGTTCCTCATTTCTTTTCACTTCTCAATATTTTTAATATAGAAAAATATCTATTGTTAAATATTTTTACCAATTATTTTAATAAATTAATTTTATTTGGTTTATTGTTCTACTTTTTAGATCTTGTGTTCTAAACCTTAGGATTATTATAAAGTAAAGTAGTGATTGTATTGGTGAAGTAATGAAGAGATATATGATACTTGCATCCCTTATTCTTGTTTCAATAATAGTTCCAGCAGGTATTTACGCTTTACAGAACAGTCAGAATAATCAAAATAAAAATGTAGAAGACACAGCGCTAGTTTACCTTAAGAACTCGCCTACTTTCAAGTTTGATGGTATACTAGAGTCTGTTGAATTAGTTGAGTGTTGGCAGGCTCAGACTTTTGCTTATCCCAGTTTTTGGCAGGTTAGCATAGAGTTTGAATGTGCACACGCTGGTTACGGTGACAGAACTGGACAATTCCTCGCTCAAGTCATTACTCCCCACAAAATAACTATCCATGTAACTGAGGGAGAAATTACCATGGCAGTAATTGATGATATATGGGATGAAATAGCTCAGAAAATGATTAAAAACTAATAATAACATTTTTTAATATTAGTTTTTGTATTTCTAAATTTTCTAATATCTTTTAGATAATTAGTTATTTATTATTGGTTTTTAATATATATACTATGAAACTTCAGAAGATTAGAAAACTTAAGTTAGTTACACTTTTAGATAATATGGTTTACATTTCCGGTCCTTTAGGTCATTGGGGATACTCAACATTCCTGATTTATGTTGATGCTAATAACATGACTAAACGTGTACTCATGGATACAGGCAGTGATGTTGAGGCATTTATTAGAAATACCAAGTTATTGAAGATTGGTTTTTATAATCTCGATGCAGTGGTTTTAAGTCATGGTCATCTCGACCATACGACAGCCACAATTAATGTAGTGGAAGCTCACCCAGGAATTAAAATCTATGCTCATCCATCAGTTTTCAGTAAAAGGATCAGCATCGATGAGAAAGGTGAAAGACACACCTTCTCGCCTCCTAAGGGATGGGGTTTAAAAGCTTGGGAAGATGCTGGTGCAAAAATTGTCTTTACTAAAGAACCAACTGAAGTTGCTTCTGGAATCTGGGTTACTGGAGAAGTCCCACGTAAGAGTTTCGAAACAATTGCTGAGATGGGTCGCTGGCGAAGAGTCATCGAAGAAGATGGAATTGAAAAAGAAGATTTGATACCTGATGATCAGTCGATTTTCTTTGATCTGGAGGGTTTTGGTATAGTGGTTCTTACAGGATGTGCTCATTCAGGTGTCTTAAATACTTTAGCATATGTTGAGGAATTAACTGGTGAAAAACCTGTAGCAGTTATAGGTGGCACTCACCTCTCTGGTAGGAAACCAGAATATTTAACGAAAACAATTGAAGGCTTAAAACACTATAACTTAAAGTATTTATCCCCATGCCATTGTACAGGTTTCCATGCAATCAGCAAACTAGCAGAAGCCTTTCCAAAGGCCTTCCAACTAAACCACTCAGGAAAAATAACAGACTTCACTGAATTCATTAAAAAATAGGTTTTTTATCTTTTTTTATACCTTATTTACTAATTGAAAATTGTACTAAATTTTTTGTTTAATGTTATTTCTATTAAATATCTGAATATGAGTTTGTTTATATCATAGAACTTAAATATCAATTGGTAACAGGTTGACAAATATGTCGTATCAAGTTAAAGATTATATGAGCAAAGCATTCTCTACAATAAATCTCGACTCATCTGCTAAAGATGCTGCTGTTGAGATTAAAAATAAAGAACATGGTTTTTTGATTGTTCTTGATAAGGGTAAACCAAAAGGAATTGTGACCCTAAAAGATCTTGTTGAGAAGGTTATGGCTTCTGGTTTAGATCCAGTTGTTGTGAAGGTTAAGGAGATAATGAGTTCACCTTTAATGACCGTTGATCCTGATGAAGATATGTTGGTTGCTTCTAAAAAGATGCATGAAAATAATATTCGAAGATTAGTAGTTGAACGGGATGGCATTATTTATGGAGTGATCACTTCAGGAAACATCGCTGATAAATGCAGTGAATATGTAGATAAAGCCACAAGAGACCTAATGCGTTGGGCAGCTCAGGGATGATATAAACCATTTTTTCATCATTTTTTACTTAATTTTTTATTAAGACTTCTGCTTCAATTTCTACTGGTATTCCCCAAGGCAGTTCTGCTAGACCAACAGCTGATCTTGCATGCCTCCCTGCTTCTTTTCCCTATATTGAGATTATTAAATCCGAGAAACCGTTAATTACTGAGGGCTGATTTCTGAATCCCGCTGCTGAGTTAACCATGCCATAAACTCTAAGCCACCTCGAAACCTTATCTAAGTAACCTAACTCCTGTTTTAAGCTAGCAAGAATAGCTAAACCCGTAAGACGGGCAGCATTGTAAGCTTGTTCTTGGGTAACTTCCGCTCCTACTTTACCGAAAGGTCCAGCTAAAGATCCATCGGGGTTTGTTGGGCCATGCCCCGAAATGTAGGCTCTATCACCCTGTATCAATACAAAGGGGAATGTTTGCCTAAAGTTTGCTGGAACCTTTGTGGGTTCAGGTAAAGAAATTCCAAGTTCACTTAATTTTGCTTCGATTTTCATTACTAATCACAGTTAAATTTTACACAAAGTGTGCTTTAAAATATGTCATAGTTTTAAATTAAACAATATTAGTTTATCAAATTAATTTAGATAATTGCTTAGCATATAATAAATAGCAGATAAATAGGAATTCAGCATATCGACTTAATGAGATTGTTGTGAGGATAAGGGTAAAAGGCGCGAGAGAAAACAACCTCAAAAACATAGATGTCGAGTTTGGTGATGGTTTAACAGTCGTTACTGGTGTAAGTGGCAGCGGGAAGACCAGCTTGGTCTTCGATACCATTCATCACGAAGCTCAGAGAAGGATGTACGAAATCTTTACCTCTCGACGTTCAACTCCTATTGAACAACCCGCTAAAGTTGATAGCATCACAGGTATTGGACCAACTGTTGCTGTAGGTCAAAACTTGCTTAATAGGAACCCTAATAGTACTTTAGCAACAGCTAGTGGTTTGCATCCCTTCCTTAGGTTATTATTTTCTAGATTCGGTACAAGAATCTGTGAAAGATGCTCTGAACCTCTAAATATTTTAACTGTTGATGAAATCGTCTCTGAAATTGCTAAAATAGAAGATGATTGCTCTTTATTAGCTCCATTAATATTTAATTCAATTGGAAGCCATTCTGTATTACTAAGCTTACTTACCGAGAAATTTGGGTCTGAATCTCTCATTATTGATGGAGAAAACTATAATGGTGAAAAACTTGATGCTCAGATTCTTCATAACATTGTTTTAAGATTAACATGTGTAAACAAAGAAACTAGTAGGAAGGAGATTAAAGAACAAATAGTAAAAGCAGAAGCTTTAGGATGTAATAATATAATAATTCAAGAAAAAGAAACGACATCAAGGTATAGCTCAACTAATATATGTCCTGTATGTGGTATGTGGTTTAAGCCAATTAATCCTCATGACTTCAATGAGAGATGTCCAAACTGTAATGGAATAGGATGTCCTCAATGTAAAAAAACGGGACTTAAACCAGAAGTTGTTAATGTTACATGGAAGAGGTATTCTTTCAAAACAATTCAAGATCTAGATGTAAATCAGGCATTACGACTATTTTATAATTCAACTCTACCAGAAGGTGCTGAGAGGCTTCTTAAAGAAATTGTAAAGCGTTTAGAGGCATTGAACCGGGTGGGTCTTGGATATATTCAGTTGAATAGATCTAGCCCAACATTATCAAGGGGCGAATCCCAGAGGGTTAGACTTGCAGTTTCTTTGAAAAGCGACCTCGAAGATATTCTTCATGTCTTAGATGAACCAACAATTGGACAGCATCCTAGTGATGTATTAAGCTTAGTTTCTGCCTTTAGAGAGTTAAAGGGACCTGTAATTTACGTTGAACATGATAGGGTAGCTGCAGCACTCGCTGACAATGTAGTTGATGTTGGACCAGGAGCAGGATCTAAGGGTGGAGAGATCGTGTTTTCAGGGAGTCCAGTTAAACTCTGGGAAGCTGATACTGTTTCTGGTCAATATTTTAGCTTACGGAAAAAACCAATACAGCCTAAAATGAAGCCTCTACCTTTGAAATATCTAACTATCAAAGGAGCAAACAAAAATAATCTTAAAAATATTGATGTAAAAATTCCTTGGGAACGCTTAACAGTGGTAACTGGTGTTAGTGGAAGTGGTAAAAGCACTCTTATTGAGGATGTTTTAGTAAAATCTCTTTCCGATGGAAAACCTGTTGGTTGCCAAAGCATCGAAGATATTTTAGATCCGATACTTGTTGATCAGAGCCCGATAGGAAGGAACCCGCACTCAACTCCGGCTACTTATACAAAACTCAGCGAGTTACTTAGGAAATATTATGCTAAAAATACTGGACTCAGCACAAGCTGCTTTAGCTTTAACAGACCCGAAGGAGCTTGTCCTGAATGTGAGGGGATGGGAGCCATCGAAATTAAGATGCGTTACTTGCCTTCATGTTGGGTTACATGCACTTTATGTGAAGGTAGAAGATTTAAACCGGAAATTGCTGAAAAAAAGCTTGAGTTTCATGATGTTCAACTTAGTATTGCTGATTTTTACGAGTTAACTGTAGAAGAAGCATACAAAGTACTATCTGAAGCTAGAATTGAACATAAGCTGAAGAAGCAAATTCTAAACATACTCAAAGCCTTAAAAGACATTGGACTAGGATACTTGAGGTTAGGTCAACCAAGTCCCTCACTGTCTGGAGGAGAAGCTCAAAGAATTAAATTAGCAAAATATCTTGGACGAAGTAACTTAACCAATAAATTAATTCTGTTAGATGAACCTTCAACGGGGCTTCATCCTCAAGACATAACAAACCTTCTCAATGTGCTTGATAACCTTGTTGATAAGGGAGCCACAATTGTTGTAGTGGAGCATAACCTAGACATAATCAGGTTTTCAGACTGGATAATAGATTTGGGTCCTGGTGCTGGGCCTTCAGGTGGAGAAGTATTATACAATGGTACAACGGATGAGTTTATCCAAAAAGCAAGATCATTGACAGCAAAAGCACTACGGGAAGAATCCAAGATTAAGCCAAAAGATGCCAGTCAAGAAGTATACAGTAAATTGGATAATATAGTTGTGAAAGGAGCCAAAGTTAACAACCTTAAAGACATTAATGTATCTTTTCCGAAAAATAAGATCACGGTAGTTACAGGTGTAAGTGGTTCAGGTAAAAGCAGTCTTGTTTCAGATACTTTGGAGGTTGAAGCGAAACGGAGATACCTCGAATCGCTATCAATGTATGAGAGGCAGGGAACTAAAGAGGGACCTGAAGCTCCTGTAGATGAAATTTCAGGATTGGGTGTAACTGTATCGATTACACCTGAAAGAAGGCTTTATAGTAGAAGAAGTACTGTTGGAACTGTTACTGAGATTGATCATAATTTAGCAGTGCTCTTCTCCCTTCTGGGTAAAAAGCGATGCACAAACTGCGGAGAAGAGATGGTCAGAGACAAGGAATGGATCTGCCCATTATGTGGATCAACTGCCTTAATCGCTGATTCGAATAAATTTGATCCCAAAAACTACTCCGCAGCTTGCACAAAATGTAATGGCGTAGGAACCCTTCAGAAGCCTAACCCAAGTAAATTGATTATAAACCCTTCAAAACCCTTGTGCAGTGGAGCAATGTATAGTCCAGGATTCTTCCCACAAGGTTACCTATGTAAACCAGGGAATGGTGGATATGATGTTCTTCACGCATTCGCAGAGAAAAGAGGTTTTAGCCCTGAGGATACTCCTTGGAATCAGGTTCCTGAAGAGATTCAGAATATGTTTTATTACGGAGATCCAGAGCCTATCGATGTAACTTTCAACAACTTAAAAGGAAGAATAAGTAATCGTACAGTCAAAATGCCTGGCTTCTATAGTGGTTATATTAGAGACTGGGATGTGGGAGGTACTTATACTGATATTGTGTCTTGCCCAGAATGCGGAGGTGCAAAACTACGTCCTGAATATTTAGAAGTTAAACTAACTGGATACAATATTTACCAACTTGAAAACCTTCCCCTTTCAGATCTAAGTAGAATAATAAATGAATTTGATGTCCCAAAAGGGCATATTGTTGAGACAAATTATTCTACAATAAAAAACAGGTTGAGATTCTTAAATCAAGTTGGACTAAGTTACATAAATCTCAACAGAGTATCTGCAACACTTAGTGCAGGGGAAGCCCAGAGGATTAAACTTGCAGGACTATTAGGAAGTGGACTGACAAGTCTAACCATAATCCTAGATGAACCTTCGAGAGGTCTTCATCCGAGTGAAGTGAACGCTCTATTTGACGCTTTGAAGGAGCTATGTGATGAAGGAAATACTGTTATTATTGTTGAACACGATCCGGAAATAATACGAAAAGCAGATCACATCATTGAGTTGGGACCTGGACCAGGTGTAGCAGGCGGAAAAATTGTGGCTGAGGGTACTCCTGAAACTATAATTAAAGCAGGTACGGTAACGGGGAAATGGATTCAAAAAAACCTCATAAAAATATCACAAAAAAGGCGACAACCTAAAGGATGGATGAAAATAATAGGTGCTAAAGAGAACAACCTAAAAGACATTGAAACAAGAATACCGCTAGGAGTATTAACTGGTATCTGTGGGGTATCTGGTAGTGGGAAAAGTACTTTAATAGTTGATACTTTGGGGAGAGCTCTTAATCCACAGAAACATACTACAAGTGTAGCTAAAGAACCGTTAGAACCAGGAGCACATGACTCAATAATTGACCCCCCTAAAAATAATTTAGTTATTGATCAGACTCGTACTGGAATAAGTAATCCATCAAAATATCTTGGATTAGATAAGGAGTTGGCAAAGATTTACTCTGAAACAATCGAAGCTGTCTCCAGGGGAATAACTTTCAAACATCTTATGGAACGGTGTGATGTATGTAGTGGATCAGGTACAGTTAGAATCGATATGGAATTCTTACCAGACATACATAGTGAATGTGAAGCATGTCGAGGAACTGGGTATAAACAAGAAGCATGGGATGTTAAACTCAACGATTTAAGCTTGCCAGAGTTAAACAGTTTAACCCTTACAGAAATTTATAATCTCTTCAAAGGGTATCCTAGTTTAACCTCAAAGATTAAACCTGCATTGGATGTAGGTTTAGGATACCTTGTCTTAAACCAGCAATCATATACCCTTTCAGGAGGAGAAGCACAGCGTCTTAAAATAGCTGCAGAGTTGACAAAGAAGAAAGGGGATAATTGCTTATACATCCTTGATGAACCCAGCATCGGGCAGCATCTAGAAGACATAAAAAGGTTGAATGGAGTTCTGAATCAATTAGTAGATGAAGGTAATTCAGTGATTATTGTTGAGCATTGCCCCCAGATGCTAGTAAACTGCGATTGGTTACTGGAACTTGGTCCAGTGGGTGGACCCGAAGGAGGTTACTTAATTGCAGAGGGAACACCAGAAACAGTCTCATGTAAAGACACACCTACTTCACCATATCTTAAAGTAATTTTGGAGGAATCAACATGAGCTGGGTACCTCTACTGTTAACTGATCACTCAACTTGCCTTAGGTACCTTGTACATAAAAACCTGTTAAATGATTCTGAAGCAGAAGAATTGAGAAATTTCCGTTTAAATGATCCCCTAATTAAAGATTTGACTATAAGGCAGCTGCCAGATGGATCGTGGGCACCAGCAAGTATTTATGGTCATAGCCAGGGAAAAATCCAAGCAACCGCCCAAGCATTGACGCGGTTAGGTTATCTTGAGGTGCCATTTGGGCATGAATCAGTTAGGCGTGCAGCTGAATATCTTTTTAGTCAGCAGAAACCAGATGGTTCTTGGCCTCTGATTGAAAATAGCAACGATTCTGAAGATAAAGAGCATTACGATATAATGAGTTTACAGACAAGCATACCTTTACGAGGTCTAGCTGAATCTGGATATTCAGAGGATCCTCGCAGTATGAGGGCTTATGAATGGTTACTTAATCAGCAGATGGAAGATGGAGCATGGCCTACAGGCATTGCTAAGGGTGTTTATGGCTATGTAGCGGGATACCGGAGAATACCTCATAGTAGATGGGGATGTAGAAGCAACACAACTGCAGCAGTAACCTGTCTAAGCCTTAATCAAAAACTAAGAAAAAGCACTGCAGCAAGAAGGGGACTAGATCTACTCTTAGGAAGAGAAACACGGGAAAGAACCCCTCTTGGCTACGATATTGCTAGACTTGTTGGTTACGAACCCTCAACAGGCTTCATTACATACTATGCACGATTCGATAATGCTCACATTCTCAAACTTTGTAGCAGACTAGAAGCAGGATTACATGATCCTAGAGTAAAAAATTTAGTGGAATACACGATTCAGGAGCAGGGAAGTTTTGGATTATGGGAATATTTACCTAATCCTCAAGCAACAAAATGGGTTACTTATGACATTCTTTATAATTTGTCTCAAATAATGCCTACATCTGACTGGGAAACCTTAGAGCCACAAACCCCCTTCCAACCATACCCCAAGAAACGGAAGAGGTATTAGAATTAACGCATTTACTTTTAAAACGTCATATTCAAAAATATATTAAATATATTAATTTAAGGTTGTTATACAGTTCAATATTAACAGATAAATTAAACTAGTATAAGCTGGAAGAGTTAATCTAATAACCCTTACAAGAAAATAAGCTTTTTTTAAGGTTTTTTAGGTTTTTGGGTTTATGCGTAAACTTATATTAAAAAAATGTTTTATGAAAACCGATGAACCTTTCTGTAATTGACGATAAAGATGTATTAATTAAAACAGTCAGGGAGTTGGGTTTTAGTTACCATGAAACAGTAGATCTGTTAAATAACAGTTTAGTTGAAGCTAGAAATTCTAGAAGTCTTTGGAGAGGAAAAAACGGTAAAGGCAATGCTCTGATACAGATTGGTGCATCATTATTTTTAGTACCGATACCTATTGTTACTGAAGCACTGGGTTTGATCCTGATGTCTGCTGGTCTTTTCCAATCGAAGATTCAGGGACCTCCCCTTTACATTGAGGATATCTATGACACTTGCGAAGAAATATCTAAAGAGTTGAGCAGAATTCTCCAATAATTACAGAAATTTTAGCTCTAATTTTAAAGAGAACAAAATAAACTGCTAAATAATAAAAATTTTTTAATTGGAACTTATTTTTAACTAGCTTCTGCGACCAAGTCGATTATAGACTCTATGTTTTTCTTAATGTCTTTAGAGAGCCCCATCATGCTTACATCCATGAAGCCTCTAACTAAGACTCCAACTGATTCGTCTCTATTCAAACCTCGGCTCATTAGGTATACTATTTCCTCTTCATTCAGTTTGCCTATTGCGGCTTCATGGCTTAGCTCAGCTCCTGAATTTGTTGCACTTAAAATGGGAATTGCTTCAAGAAAGGCTTCATTATCTAGGAGAATTCCCCTACATTCAAGGTGACCACGGCATTTCTCGCTATTTCCACATATTGTTCCTCTGCTAACGAGGTAACTGTTTGATCGAATAACTGCTCTAGTGTTAAGTTCAGTGACACTACCATGGCCTTTCAATTCGACCTCTGAACCTATATCCATAACAGAATCGTTGTGAACATATAGGACATTGTTTAGGATGGCTTTTGAGTTTAAGCCATTGCAGGTAGCTAAAGGTGACATCTGCACATCCTTTGCTGGTGTCAAACAAATGTAATTTGAAATAAACTCAGAGTTTGAGGCAATTTGGATTCCTGTACGTGGTCTGACTAGAGTTTCAGGAGCCCATTGATGAACCATGGTGAAGGTTAGTTTTGCGTTATCTTCCACCCATATCTCAGAGACACCAAAGTGTGCTCCAAGCTTTGCTTCATGGTGTTGAACACATGTAGTAAGTATCTGGGTATTACTACCCTTACCAGCGATTATTATATTGTGGATACGCTGTTTTGTATTCTCTTCGTTTAACATTAAGCAGCTTTGTAGCGGTAAATCAATCTCTGCGCCTGGTTTAATGTGAATAAAGTATCCTCCACTCCAACTTTCTGCTACTTCTTGAGTATATTCATCTTTATCTTTGTTCACGAGGGTCCACATACGTTCTTTAAGCCAAGGATATTTCTCAAGAGCATCTTTAGTATCCATCATCTCCAGCTGATCTTTGAAGTTTTGGCTAATCTTCGAGTAGATTGTTTTCTGATCGACATGGAAAAAAACACCTGAAGCATCAGACTCGCTTACATTTACGCCTGCTCTCATTGCTTCCTCTAATATTCTGTGAGGAAGCTCTGTTAGATTCTTGTTATTACTCATGCTAGGCCCTCAGTTATACGTGTCGAGCAACTCAAGCAATGCTCATATCCGTTTGTTCTTATCTCCTCATAGATTGTTTTTGGATCAGGGAAGCAATGGTTCATACCATCAATAATAACGCATGCATTCTCAGCTTTGACGAAGTCGAGTATGTCGCCTTTATGGGTTATAATAAGTGAAGTAGCTTTTGAATCGTTAAGGTAATTCTCAAGTTCACTAGAAAGGAATCTAAGACTATCAACGTCGACACCAGAATCTGGTTCATCGAGAAGGACAAGTTTTGACTTTAAAAATAATATTTGAAGTATCTCCGCTTTCTTCCGTTCACCACCAGAGAAACCTACATTAACATCTCTATCAAGGAACTCCACAAGGTTGAACCTTTTAATTGTCTCCATCTCGTCAGAGCTGAATTCATCATTTCTCTTCTTACCTAAACATAACTTTAGTAAATGGGCTAATTTGACACCTCTAATTTCTGGAGGTTGCTGAAATAACATAGATACTCCGAGTTTCGATCTAGAGTAAACATCCAAATCAGTAATTTCTTTACCTTCATAACTTATAGATCCAGATACAACTTTGCATGAAGGAATACCCATTATAGTTCTTATGAGAGTAGACTTTCCAGAACCATTCGGACCAAAAACGAAGGCCCTCTCACCAGCTTCAAGTTTTAAATTAATGTTTTTAAGAATAAGTTTGTCATCAATTTTAACAGACAGGTTTTCGATTTCAAGAGCTGCTCCTTTAGCCATATAACTGCACAATAAGTTAATTATGCGTGGTTATTCTTTAACTGATTGATAATATAAGAAAGTAATTTTTTTATCATATTTTAGTTTTAATAATTTTTATATGATTCTTAATTATATTTAATTAATTTAGTTGATGTTAATGTTCCAAGAGATATTAAGCAATATATCAAAAGTGCTGCTTGTTTTAGGAACTGTTTTTGTGATCAGTAAAATGATCAACAAAATTCAAGGAAATAAGGTAGGCTCTTTTCATAACAAGAATTTTAAAACTATGTACTGGCTTCATGTCAATGGATCAAAGATTGGGATTATTCTTTGTTTCGTTCATGGATTCACTATAGAACCTTGTCAAAAATATCTTTATACAGGATATTTTTTGGGAGGAATTATGCTTATCCTGCTT
Organism: Candidatus Bathyarchaeota archaeon; assembly: GCA_016930055.1. Classification (GTDB taxonomy): domain Archaea; phylum Thermoproteota; class Bathyarchaeia; order TCS64; family TCS64; genus UBA8941. The sequence continues at coordinate 61,822 of JAFGHP010000004.1, forward strand.
GCGATAGGCGCGTATCTTAGTATTAAGATGAATTCAAATCCAATGGGAGAAGAGGATGATGTAAAATGGAGAAATTTACGATTAATAAAATGGGTGTTCACTTTTCTATTATTCTCTGCTATTGCAGTACATTATCTTCTTTAAGTATTCCTAAAAATAAACTTTAGAAGGTTCGTTTTTAGTGTAAAGGTGACTTTTTATAAGTTTTAAACCAAACAATTTTTATAGTTTAAATAGAGTTAAATCGGAGGCGAAAAACTCGTATAAATTTCCTGCTATCCAACAATTTGGCGAATTATTAGAAGCCATTTATCACATGATCAGGTTGCCTTCCATGCTTGGTTTCACTTCAGCAGCATTAGCTGCTGTTTTATTATCAGGTTCTTTTATTGGGTTTAGATTGGTTTGGTTAATTATTTTCTCAATATTCAGTGCAGCTTTTGGTTTTGTAGTTAATGATCTATCTGATGCTGAACTTGATAGATCAGCAGGGATAAATAGGAACCCAGTATCCTCCGGTCAGTTAAGTTGGGGAAGTACAGTAATTATTGCAATAATTTTTTTGTCAATTTCGTTAATATCATTAACACGTTTAAGTGCACAAAACATATTATTAGGATCAATTGTTATTTTTATTTATTTAACTTACTCCTGGTTGATACGTGCTAAAAGTAAGCCTATACTAGACGTTGTTTATCATGGACTTTGTTTAGCAGTTTTAGCTGCGATGGGTTTTACTTTGTATAAGAGTATTTCTTTTTCAAGTATTTATTTTGCTGTGATTGTGTTTTTGTTGTCCTCTATGTCCCAGATTCTTCAAGAGATCAGAGACTATGAGACCGATAAAAAAATGATTTCTAACACTGTTATTTTACTTGGTAAACGAAGGTCACTAATTTTATGTTTAAGTTTGTTTTTATTCACTTTACCTTTTCTGGTTCTGCTAATTCTTAATGGAATCATTTCTCCGAATATGTTGTTTTTATCTCCCTTAACCTACTTTATCATAGCTCCAATCACTAGGGCGTTAATAAATGAAAATTATGAAGTAAAGATGTTGAATCAAATAAAACATAGAAGACTAATACTGATAACTCTACTAATTATTGCTTTAATTTTAGATAAGAAAGGAGAATATATTTACATTAATTTATCAAGTAAATTATTGAATTTATACTAGATTCAAATTTATTGGTATTTTTGGAGTCGAGGCGTACCCTGGACCCTTTAAATTATTTTGTTTAAGAATTTTATGGATAACCTTCTTTCAGTAACTAAACCTACGAGAATATCCTTTGAAGTCACAGCTAATCTTCTGATATTATGTCTATGCATCAAATCAATTGCTTCCTTTATGGGACGATTTTCTTCGATAGAAACAAGGGGTTGCGACATAATTTCCTTAGCTGTAGTAAAGTAAACGTTTTTGTTCTGCATAATTACTCTTTCTAAAACATCTTTCTCGGTAATTATTCCAACGGGTTTACCTTTATCAACCACTATAACCGCTCCTATGTCCTTAACGACCATATTACTCAACACAGTAGAGACTGATTCTGTTGGAGCAACAGTAACTGGTATCCTCATGCAGTCTTTAACAGGCGAGTTAAGTTCCTTGATTAAACCTTCCAAGGACAAATCCTCAACTCCAAAATAAAAATACGATTTCAGATTTATAACACTATTGTTTAGTATTCACAGATTTTTTTATGAGAAAAATTTTGAGAATTATTTTTCTTGTTCTACAACAACTGCTGTTCCAGTGGCACTTATCAATGTTATCATTTGGTATAGATTTGATGTCTCAATATCTAGTCCAAGGATAGCGTTTGCACCCATAGTTGCAGCTTCGCTAATTGCTCTGGAAATTGCTTCGCTCCGTGCTTTCTCAATCTCTGTCGTGAAAGCAGTGACTTCACCACCAACTATGGATTGCAGTCCACCAACAAACTGTCCTCCCATTCCCCTAGTCCTTGGGCTGAGTCCCGTGACCAAACCAACATACTTCACTATTCTATAACCTGGAATTGATGGTGTTGTAGTTATTATGAATCTATTTTCACTCAAGGCATTTTCACTCCTAAAATAAAATCAGATTCGTTAGAATTAAGTGATTTCCATATAAAATATGATTCTATATAGAGAAGATTGGAAAAAAAATTTTACTTATTTCATTATAATATTAATTATTCCTTCATTACGCTGAAGTTTCTCTACAAAAATAATATTTTTTATCGGGTAACTAGGGGGAATTTACTACTAGTAATTTAGTTTTTATTTAATTATACTTTAGATGCAATGAACTTAACTGATAAATAGTATAAAAGAGAGAAGTTTGGTTGTGTTAATTGAATGGAGCTTCCTGAGATCTATCTTCTAAGCAGAGACATGTATAAGGAGCTTAAGGGGAAGACTGTGAATGATGTGGAGGTTAAGAACGTAAAATGCCTTAACCTTCCCTTTGAAGAGTTCAGAAGCATAATTGTTGGTAAAAAATTCCTTGGTGCTAAACCTAAAGGTAAGTGGGTTTCTCTCGAAATAGAAGACGAATATACTTTGTTATATAATACTGGTATGGGTGCTAATACAATCTATTATCAGAAAGATGATCAACCCCAAGAGACTTGGCACATAAAATTCAGGTTCGAAGATGGTTCAGGTTTCACTTCGAGGGTTTGGTGGTTCTGCTATCTTCACCTACTAAAAAACAGTGAATTAGCCAGTCATAAGATGACAGCTAAGCTGGGTCCAACTCCCTTAGATAGCGACTTTAGTGAAGATTATCTAAATGGCTTATTTATTGCGAAGAGGAGCTCAGTTAAGAACATTTTAATGGATCAGAGTAAAGTTGCTGGAATAGGAAATGTGTACATTCATGACCCATTATTCTTAGCTAATGTTCATCCACTTAGACAGGCAAACACAATTACTAGGGATGAACTTACGAAGCTTTATGCTAGTATCAAGACAGTAATCAATGAAAGCATCTCTTGTGGTGGATTAGCTTATGAAGTTAATTTTTATGGGGTTAAAGGAGATTATGGCAAGAATCGTTATAGAGTGGCGTATAAGGAAGGAGAAGCCTGCCCAATCTGTGGAGAAACAATACAGAAAATTAAGACTGGTTCAACAAGCAGCTACATCTGTCCTAAATGTCAGCCACTTTGATTAACGACGTATAAAATAAACTTGCTTCTTAAAAGAACTCAGTTTAATTATTGGTTTAGTATTTATGATTCGGAAGCAATGAATAGTAAACGTCAAAGTATCTATCTAAGTGTTTCATCCCTTATTCTTTTCTCGTTGACAACCATTCTTAGAAACAGCTTTGCTTCTTTAGATATGAGTGTAAATGCTTGGGCAACTACAGTACATACACCAATAATTACTACTTTAGCAATTTTAATCTCAGAAGTTTTTGAGTTTTATTTCATGTTAATTGTAACTGTATTGATAGGGGTATATATGTTCATGAAAAACTTGAAAAAGGAGAGCATAATCCTGATGTCTACGATGTTTTTAGTTGTAACAATTACTAGGATAATTAAATATCTAACTTTAGTTGAAAGGCCTCTAAATGGTTTAATAGAATCAACAGGATATGCTTATCCAAGTGGGCATGTCACAGGAAGCATGGTTTTCTTTAGTATGCTTTTATATGTTTTCTGGGGTCAAATAAGTTCTAATAATAATAAAAAACTATTAACAATTCTATTGATTTTGATTGCTCTGATTGTTGGATTTGACAGAATATATTTGAATGTACACTGGCTAAGCGATGTCATTGGAGGATACTTACTTGGAACATTCGTAATATCCTCAACAATATATGTTAACCAAAATTATGGTAAAATAAAGGAAGTTATGAATAAAATCTAGTTTTAAAAACTCTTTATAATTCTATTAAAGTTTTGAAAATTAATTTAGATAAATTTTTTATGTAAAAAATTTTTTAGAGCATGAACCAGACATAGTACATTACTGATATGCCAATTATGTTTAAACCTGCTCCTAGGAGAGTGTTTAGTCCCACCATCAATTTTTTCTTTGATTTCATATCTGAACGGGCATCCATAAAGAAGGTTAAGCCTAAGATCATTAAGACGAAGCCTGCGAGTAGTAGTATTATGTTGTATAAGCTTGTTAATTCCATCAGTTACTTCACCTTAACTGATTTGAAAGAATGGGTTAATATAAAAAAGGATTCCGCATTCCATCACCAGAACAATGATTAGAAAGAATTTTTCTATAAATAATATTAGTGATTCATAATTTTTCTTCGAAAAACCGTTTTTCTGAAAAGGGATAAATGATTTTATTTTTGTCTATTTATGGATAATTTTGGATTTTTTCGCTAGAGTAGGGTTATATCGAAATTTTGTTCAGTAAGATTCACTGAGGTAGGCAAAGTATTGTATTGGAAGGGAGTAAGATGAGTGGAAAATCAAGAGCAATTATTTGGGCGTTTCTGGGAGTCGCATTATTGGCTTCAGTTTACTATATTCTTAGGTTCTTCGTGTTGTCATCGACTTTTTTTGTTGTCTAGGTGAATGAAATGAATGCTGATAGTATTACTAGAATCATTGGGGCACTCTCCATATTCACGATTCTGTTTTTCGTGTTTCTTGTAGCAATCACTTGGTTCATCTAGCAGGTGATGTTATGACTTGTAGTCATGATTACGCGATGAACTGGGAGTTTGGTCCAATACTTCAGAAAAATGATGAAGAGAAACCCCACTGGTGGTTCTACAGAAAATGCAGTAAATGTGGTAGCATAGAGCTTTTTCCCTCATGGAAGCTGAATCTTAAGCCTAGAACAGCAATCGATGATAGAGACCTCTACATGATCAAAGCAGAGTAACTGCGATGAATTAGGTTAGCAAAAGAGGAAAGAATTGAAAAACGTTAGAAACCTAAACCTATTAAGGATAGCCCTCGTTTTATTGATGCTTATAGCTAGCACAATGTTATTTTATAACTGGGGAAAATCCTTCCATTGAAAGTTAAATCTTTAATAACTTGGAGAGACGATGCTAAAAGACGATGAGTTAATGTAATAAAACCTGATAAAAACTTGATTTAGTAAAATCTAAAATGTTTATATTAAGTGCTTCAATAAAATACTTAGGATGAATTAAAATGTCTTTAGACGAAGGAAAAATAGAAAAAATTGAAGAAGAAATGGATGAAATTGAAGAAGAAATTGAAGAAAAAATAAAAGATTTGAACGTGAAACTAATGGAACAAAAAAAGGTCATAGACGATTTTGTTAAAGAGAAACCCTACGTAGCGATGGGCCTTGGATTCGTTGCAGGTCTTGGTTTTGGACTAATATTGTCATTAGTTAAAAGCAGAAAAGATTAGAAACGAAATGTCTAATATCATAAACCTTTTTTTCAGTTCTCTTAAAAAAAACATTAAAAAAGAATTCGTTAAATTACAAAATAATTTTTTATATTCTTTTTCAGCTATAATCTTTATTCTTATTGGAGTAATTTATATTGGAACCGGATTAATAGAAGGTTTTCAGATATTTTTATCAAAATGGGCTTCTCACATAGTTGTCGGAGTATTATACCTTTTAGTTGGTTTGATTATTTTATTACTTGGAATGGTTAAAAACAAACAATAACCCGATACAAGCTAAACCGTTATCCATTAAAAAACTATTTTTTCTACGAATAAGCCTTCATTAATATATTGAAAAAGTTAGGAATGAAAAAATTTTACACACTCATGTATTAGAAGTATTATCCTATGACTTTTGGGGTGTTGCTAGCTTTCAGAAAGATGGGCTATTATAGACGCGCTGAACCCGAAAAGGCTTGGCAGATCCATTAATCGAAAGTAGACAATGATAGTACGTATCTTCTTGATTGATTCCAAACCAAAATCAGAGCAACAATTAAAATCCATTTAAGGAACTTGACTGGCCAAATTATACATGCTTTAAGGCGTAAGTGCCGTTTAGCTGGAAGATCAGAGTGTAATTTAGTCTATCAACGCATATTGTAGGGCTTTTTCAGCGTGAATAGTTGCAGTATCAAACACCGGCACATTTGTGTCTCTCTGCCTGATTAATAATGGTATTTCCGTGCATCCTAGAACAATTCCCTGAGCACCTTTATCGACTAATTCACCAATTATTTTCAAGTAGCCTTGCCTTGATTCCTCCCTTATCTTTCCGATTGATAACTCTTCGAATATTACCTTCCCAATATAGTCTTGATCAGCTTTATTTGGTGTTATGACTTCGATACCATGTTTTGCTAATCCCCCTCGGTAGAAGGGTTTACTCATGGTGAAACTGGTGCCTATGAGCCCAACATTCGTAAGGCTTTTACTCTTGATGGCTTCAGCTGTTGCATCTACTATGCTTAGCAGTGGAAAATCCACTTGAGCCTGCAGCTTATCGAATAATATGTGCATGGTATTTGTGGCTATCACAGCGAAGTCGACCCCAGCCATCCTGAGATTTCTAAGCCCTTCTAACAGTGCTTTTTCTATACTTTCCCAATCCTCTGTCTTCATCCAGTCTTCATACTTCTGGAAGCTGACTCCATAGATGACGCATTCAGGGTATCCATGGTTACCATAATTCTCATGGTACTTATGCACAATATGCATGTAATAGGTAATAGTGGATTCAGGGGTTAAACCTCCGAGTATTCCTATCCTTTTATACATGGTTCAATTATGGTGCGTTAGCTATTTCAATATTCATCTAATCGCTTTCAATGGCAAATAAAATATTTCCTGAATTATTTACAGCTATTAATCACCTATTCACCATGCAAGTGAATAATTTTAACAAATTCAATGAAACGAGGCATTAAAACCCTCTATTTCGTGGATGTTAGATATTGTTAGTCTAGTATCCATAATACTTATGATAACTAGTTTAGTGTAGGTCGAGGTAACAATTGATTGCCTAGAAAGATAATATCCTTGCTGGGTTTTTCTCGGTGATTGTTCGAATATGATAGTCGGAGACACCGCATTCCCTGAGCTTAGGGATAGCAAACCTGGTCAGCCTGCAGTATCCTTCTCCTCCATAACGCCGGGTCATAACTTTGGCACA
>JAFGHP010000035.1 GCA_016930055.1 Candidatus Bathyarchaeota archaeon
AACCAACATATATATTTATTTAATATTAAAAGTATATTAATCTTATATTAATTTTGATTATCAAGCATAAGTATTTATGGATAAGCCACATCATTATTAGGATGTCTGTAGAAAAACTTATTAAAAATGAACTGAAAACAGGCTCCTCGATTTCTTCTACTCGTGTTAGAATTGTAGAATCTCCAGACTCAATAAGTCTGGCTGCTGGGGATCCAAGTTTCACTTTACCAAAGTATATTGCTGATGCAGTATATCAGGCAATAATTGGTGGATGCAACCATTACTGTTTTGGTGGAGATCCTGAACTAAAAATTGCTATAAGCAATTATTACGAAAATCAATTTGGATATAAAGTGGATCCGGAGAAACAAATTATAATTACTAGTGGTGGAAGTGGCAGCATTTTTGCATCCTATGGAGCTATTTTAAACCCTGGTGATGAAGCAATTTGTCTTGACCCAGCTTATGGGGGTGGTTCTGGTGGCCCAAGGTATTTTGGAGCAAAAACAGTTTGGGCAAAGCTTAAGAAATTAGAAGGTGGAGCCTTCCGTCTTGATGAGGAAAGCCTTAAGAAAGCAATTACACCAAAGACTAAGGCATTATATATTGAAAACCCTGGAAACCCTTCAGGTATAATTTATAATAAAAATGAACTCAAAATAATTGCTGACTTAGCTATTGATCATGATTTCTGCGTATTAAGTGATGAAGCTTACACAGAATATGTTTGGACTAATGAAAAATATACTCCAATAATTAGTTTACCCGGAATGGCTGATAGGACCTTTGCTGCCATGGCAATGACAAAAATGTTTGCATGGGCAGGTATGAGGACTGGATGGGTTATTACAGGAGAAAACATGGCTCCTTATGTCAATCGTGTACCAGGTAGTGGTGCATCTTGGCCAATAATGAAGGGAGTAATTGCTGCACTCAATGGCCCTAGAGACTTTATTGAAGGAGAAAAGAAGGAATACAAAGAAAGGATTGATTATTGTGTTAAACGTCTAAACGAAATGCCAGGAGTGAAATGTGCTACTCCTGAAGGTGCAATATATATTTTCCCAGATATAACTGGTACAGGCTTAACAAGTGACGAATTTGTAAGAGGGTTATTTGAACAAGAAAAAGTACGTATTGGCTCTGGTAAAGGCTATGGAATAGGTAATGGTGAAGGAAATGTTCGTATGAGCATGATTAGACCTTTAAGCACACAGAAAATGCCAGCATGGTTTGAGATGACTCCAAATACAACCCTAGAAGCTGCTATGGATAGAGTTGAACGATTCGTAAAAAAGACAGTTTCCAAATAATTTTTTTAATTTTAATAAAAACTTTTTTTAATCTTTATTTTAAACTAATATATGAATGCTTTGAGAGTATGTTTTGTATCACCAGAAGTATTCTCATGGGGAATACACGGAGGAATAGGTTATGTTACTAAAACATTATCAGAAAAATTAGTTGAATTAGGTGTTGAAGTATATATTGTAACGCCTAAAAGAGCTGGACAAAAAGAAGTAGAAAATTTAAATGGAATTAATGTTTATGGATATAATCCTTATTCCAATAAATCGAGTTTACATAGAATAGGATTATCAAGAATAAATTCTCAAAAATTTTATCGTATTGTAAATGCTGAAATATATCATAGCCAAGAAGCAAGTTATAATACATTCATTGCACAAAATACTTTACCCAAAGCTAAACATGTTATTACATTTCAAGATCCATACAACATAAAAGAATGGAAGAAAATCGCTAAAGTTGATAAAAAATATAAGCAGTCACCAATTTTTAGAAGCCGATTATTAATCGAAAAACTTCTATTATCCCATACATGCAAGAAAGCGCATGCACTTTATACTCAAGCAAATTTTCTAATCCCAAGGGTTTACGAGTATTATGGTTTAAAAACTCAAATTAAATTAATACCTAATCCAATAATTATAAAAAAACACAGGATGATGAAGTCTAGAACACCCACGTTTTGTTTTTTAGGTCGTTGGGATCCCCAGAAAAGAGTTGAAATATTTTTAAATTTACCCAGAGTTTTCCCTAAAATAAAATTTATTTGTATGGGTCACTCACATGATCCTTTTTTTGATTCATATATGAGGGAAAAATACGGTAAAATTCCTAATCTTATCTTAACAGGATTCATTTCAGAGAATGAAAAATCAGATGTCCTTGAAAAGAGTTGGGGCTTAATTAATACAAGCATTAGAGAAGCTTTACCAGTATCTTTCCTTGAAGCCCTTGCTCATGAAACACCTATAATAAGTGGCGAAGACCCAGAATTTATTACAAGTAAATTTGGGTATAAGGTAATTAAAGATGATTTCAGAAAAGCCTTAACATTATTAATGAATGATGAGAAACGCATAAAAAAAGGCAAAGAGGGCAGAAAATATGTCGAAGAAAAACATGATTTAGAAAAAGTAGCGAGAATACAACTCAATGCATATGAATCAGTTTTAAAAAGTGATGGTTTTTGAAGGTTTTAATTTTTGGGGGTTGGTTTGGTTCAAAAAATCTTGGAGATGATGCGATACTTATAGGTATTAGGAAAATGTTTGAAAATTTATTTCCAGAATCAAAAATAATTGCTCAATCCATTGACCCAAATTACACTAGCTTAACTTGTGGAGTTGAAGCAATCAATCTTTATAGCCCTTTAGAAATATTTAGAAATCCACAAAAAATTAAATTTTGTTCAGATTTTGATTTAATTATAATCTCTGGGGGTACCCCATTTTATGATTACGACCATCTTAATAGGTTAATTCATATGGGTTTACCAATATTATATAAAAAAAAGATTTTTTGTTTTGGTATAGGTACCAAAAAAATTGAATCATTTAAAGGAAAATTTTTAATCTGTAATTTATTGAATAGGTTTGAAAGGATTTCAGTTAGAGATAAAAAATCAAAAGAGTTACTGGAAAACATTTCAAAAAGGGATATTAAGTTAACTGGTGATTCAGCTCTTTTAATTGATCCACCAGAAGAGGATTTTGTTAAAAATGTTCTTAAAAAAGCTTCATTAAATATCAAAATTCCTTATATCATAATTTCTCCAAGAATTTTATCAAATAAAAATAAATTGTTTTACCATGACCACTTAGAGGATTCTAAGATAAATGAAATAAGATACTACATAGCCAAAACAGCAGATAAAATACTTGAGTCTGGAGTAAATGTAGTTTTTTTACCAATGCAGAAAAAATATAATGACGATCGTTATGAAATTATTGAAATCATAAACCTAATGAAAAACAAGGCAGTAACAATATTTGAACCCTCGAATCCATATGAAGCAATGGCAGCAATAAGACCATCGAGGATGGTTATTGGTTTGAGGCTTCATTCGCTTATATTAAGTACTTTATGCGGTGTACCTGCTTTTAGCATCCCTTATGATGAAAAAATATTAGGTTTTATGGAGAGCATAAATAACGTCGAAGGATTAGCAAAGCCACAAGAGTTACCATTAAAAGCGTATGTCAGCCTTAATGAAAATTATAATTTAAAGCAAATAAGGGATTCATGTAAAAATATTAGAAGCAGGATCCTGAATGAAGGCAAAAAAATAGCTGAATCACTACAAAAAATCTATTAAAAACACTTTTTAACTAACTGATAATTTAAATTTGAGTATTTTTAAAAATAAAATTATCATTGAGGTGAAGTAATTTTTCAATAAGATTAAAAGTATAATATTAGAAGTTATTCTTCCAATACTGTCTTGCTTCACCTATTAAAAAGACTGAGCCTGTAATTAGTACAATATCTTTGTCTTTAGCTAATTCTTTAGCTCTATTAATAGCTTCAAAAACAGTTTCTTTAATTTCTAAGGGTTTATTCGAGGTTTTAATGATGTTTGTTAATGTCTCTGGCTTTGCTGCCCTCCCCATTACTGTATGCATTGTAATGATAAAATAGTCTACAACAGGGATAATGTGTGAAAGCATTTCAAAAAGACGTTTATCGGAGCTTATGCTTAAGATTAGTATTAATTTATCATGTTTAAAATTAATAATATTTTGTGCCAGGTTCCTGAATGCATCTTCGTCTTTAGCGCTATCTAATATAAAAAGAGGCTTTTCTTGCATCACTTCGAAGCGACCAGGCCAGTTAACATTTTGTAAACCAGATTCAATCGATTTTTTGTTGATATTTATAGAATATTTTCGAAGTGCATCGACAGCCCCTATCGCCATTGAACAGTTTATGATTTGATGAGATCCCAATAATGGTAAGTTAATCAAATAATTATCATATTTGCTGTACACTTTAAACTTTTGAGAATATAAATTGCTAGATATAGCTTGATAAGTTATATCACTACCAACATGATAAAAATCTGCATCAAGTTCTAGACATTTATGCTTCAAAAATTCGTATACTTCAGGATTTTGAGTGCCAGTTATTAAAACACGTTGTTTCTTAATTATTCCAGCTTTCTCTAATGCAATTTTTAGAACTGTGTCACCAAGAACTTCTGTGTGTTCTAAACTTACATTAGTTATAACGCTGACTAAGGGATCAATAACATTTGTTGCATCTAATCTGCCTCCCATCCCAACTTCCATAACAGCAAAATCAACTTCGCATTCATAGAAGTATTGTAAAGCAATTGCTGTTACAATGTCGAAGAATAAGGGATGGATTCTTGCTGGTTCATTGTTTAACGATTCGATTTTAGGTTTAATAAAAGCAGCAAGTCTGATTACATCTTCTTTGGATATTTCTTTTCCATTTACTTTTATTCGTTCAGTAAATTCAACTAAATGAGGACTAGTGAAGAGCCCAACCTTAAAACCAGATGATTGCAATATTGCAGCAATCATTGCTGAGGTACTACCTTTACCATTAGTCCCGCCGACATGAATAAATTTAATTTTTTTATGGGGATCACCAATTAAGGATAATAACTTTATTATTGGTTCAAGTGTTCTCTCAGTTCCAAACCTTCTAATATTAAATAACCACTCGACAACCTCATTATAGTTCAAATTTTACTCAAGAAGAGTGGTTAATATAAGTTTAAAGGTATATGCCTTTAAAAAATAAAAAAATAATAGGGAAATAGTTTAATCGTGTTTTTTAAACCTTGGTTCTAGTTGTTTAAGTACGTTTGGTAAGGTAGTATATTCCATTGCTTCAGGACCTAGTCTTGCTGGTTCAAATTCTCCCATTCTTCTCAAAAACTGGCTAATTTCTATCGCTTCTCTTCGTGCCCCATCAAATGCAACATCCTCAAAAAAGTCAACTACTAGAGGATTGTCTTGATCGTCGCTAGCAATTTTACCATCCGATACTTGAATCCCTAAAGCAACGATTCTTGGAGGTCCATCAAATACAGTACATTTACTATCTTTTAATCCAACGGGCATGAAAGGCCCCCAATGGCTACCACGCATCCAACCTGAAACAAGATAAGTATGTTGGAAAGGTGCAATTATTTCACCAACACTTGGAAAACCACTTTGCCCACGGACTAAACATACGGGATCATCTTTTCCGACATAAGATCCAGCAATCAGACTAAGTTTTGTTGTACTACTAGTAGCTACAATTTCTTCGTCGCTACTTCTCCATATTTTGCTAACCATATATCTTGAAGTTGCACCAATTAATGCTATTAAACTATACAATTCTTTTGGAGAATCTAATATTACTGACCGATTTTCATATGCATCAAATACTTCAAATTTGAATCCTCCAGACATCTTAGGATCTATTACTAGTCCCGCAGTATTACTTGGATCAGCAAAGACTCGGTATAAGAGGTAATTGAAAGCGGATGGCTCAGTTTTATCAGCTGCAAAAACTACTACTGGATCACTACCACGTTCTTCAAATTCTATTTCTGCTACACCAGGACCTAATCCCTTAACATTCCCGCTGAAAGCATCTATAAGAAGATCTTGACCAGCGCCATAGAGTTTTAGACTTTTTGCTTTTTTCGCTCCTTCCATGAAAGTGTCCCATGCTAATTTATGAATGTCTGGGTTGTTTTCTCCACTATTATGAGTCATTAATAATTCTAAATCGTCACCAGCATTGAAAACATAATAACTGTTAATAAGCCCATTTTGTTTGGCTTCTTTTAATTTAGTTTTAGCAATATCCAAAAGTGGCTTAGCTACTACAGAGTGGCCTGCAACACTTCCGACATCAGCTTTAATTAAAGAAACAGTTGTTTTAACCATTACTAGATACCTCAATGAAGAAGTAATTGGAAGTATATATTTCTTGATTAAAAATGGAAGTTTAATGAAAAATTAGAGTTAAATTTTTCCTAATATTGTTTTAATTCAATAATTTTACCCATTTTTATTAATTCGTCGGAGACATAGTTAAGCCCAATTTTATTTAGTGACTCTTTAGTAAGTAAGCCAGTTATAGTATCCCATCCTCTCTCGTTATAATAATCATTAAGCATAGTATCTTGGTCAACTATTGTTCCTGCAGAAGCCCCTTCTTTCAATGTTTCTTCTCTGAATCTTTTTGGTAAATAATCATCCATTCTATTCATTCCCTCTCTTATCCCGAAAGCTCTTTCAATAGAAATTATTCTTGTTCCAATTTTCTGAATATCATCTGTTTTAATTTTTAAACCAGTTATTACTTCAACAGCGTTTGAAGCTTTTTCAAATGTAAGTATCTCCATGTTTTGCATAATATTTTTACATACTTCTAAAGCATCGATTACTGCACACCAATCCTCAAAATATGAAACAAGTTTTCCTTTACCTTTATCTGATAGACGGAGAGTGGATTCTGGGATCCCAAAAAGGCGTCGACCGACCTCAGGATCGTCACTCAATTCTATAAAAGGCTCACTTCTTAAATGGTCTCCACCTCTACTAGCAACTGAAAAACCTAATCCAAATCCTTTAAGACCTCTTGGATCAGCCATTATCAAATCTAAATTTTTAACCTGCATTGTATACTCTAATCCCTTACCAATTTTTTCAGCTGCTTTCCTCGAACCATCTGCTAATATGTCACCAAATCCTTCACGATAAGCAATTTTTTTTATTAAAGTAAGTATAGCTTCTTGATTTCCCCAAGAAAGGTCTAAACCATCAACTTCGGATTTAGAGAGTAATTTCTTTTCATAGAGCTCCATAGCCCATGCAATACAACTACTTGTTGTTAAGGCATCAATACCTAGACGGTTACACATATCGTTTGCTTTCAAAGCTAAGGTAATGTCTTTGTTTCCAATACGACTTGTGAAGCTTCCTTGTGATTCATATTCTGGTCCTTCTGCTGTAAGGTTCTTAAATGGTCCCTCTCTTACAATATAAAAACGACTACAAGGAATAGTGCATGCATAACAACCTCTAGTTTTTACATTGAAATTTGATGCAAGATATTCTCCTGAAACCTCATCAGCATATTCAAAGACACCTTTAAGATAATTTTTTGTTGGAAGAAAGCCTGCATCATTAGCCATCTTCAATATTCTTGTAGTACCCATCTTTCGTCTACCAGGGTATTGCTCATGATTAAAAATCTCTTCATTTAGCTCGTCGACAAGTTTATCAAGTTTTTGGGGATAAGCAACTTCAATAGTTCCGGTTCCTTTAATGGCTAAAGCTTTTATGCCTTTACCAGCGAGTATTGTACCCATTCCCGTACGAGCAGCTGCTCGTGTTAAATTCGCGAAAACACCAGAGAAAGTGACCCCATTTTCAGCTGCTGGTCCTGCTATTAAGGTTTGGATACTTTTATCACCTAAATCACTCTTGAGGGCTTGTTCTGTTTCATAAACATCAAGTCCTTTAAGAAAAGTTGCATCTTTTAATTGAACATTAAGATCTTGGATGTTAATATAAAGAAAATCTGGACTTTTTCCCTCTATGATAATTTGATCATAGCCTGCAAACTTCATCTCTGGTGCCAAATGACCACCAGCATTACTGTCTCCTAATATACTGGTTTGAGGTGACTTAGCTGAAATATTAAATCGTGAAGCAGTAGGAAAAAAGGTTCCAACAAAAGGACCGGTGGCTAGAAAGATCTTATTATCAGGAGAAAGAGGGTTAATGTTAGCAGGAACTTCGTCATAAAGTCGTTTACTATTAAAGCCTCTTCCACCCAAAAAATTTAATGCAATATCTTTTTCTAAATTTTGGATTTTTATTTTCCTATTCGTTAGATTAATTCGGAGAATTTTACCAGCGTATCCAAATAATTTATTCAGGTTTTTTCCACTCCTTCATAAATTTTTCATGTTCTATCCAGGGAGCATTTGGTTCTGCAACATTTTCCTCAAAAAGCAAAGCATTTGTAGGACATTTTAATACACAACTAGGATTACCATTACAAAGATTACAAAGTATTGGTTTATTTTCATAAATTTTTACAGCAGAATATTTACAATAAACTAAACAGTTTCCGCAACCAATACATTTTATATAATCAATATCAATTACACCATCAATTGTTTTACTCATAGCACCAACTGGACAATTATTTAAAGCAGTACAATCATCACATTGATGGCACATTACAGGATAATCCATACCAATTACATCTTCTTTTATAACTCTAATTCTACTAGTTGAAGGACTGAATTTTTTTGTATGGTAGAAACTACAGACCAATTCACAGGTTCTACATCCTGTACATTTAGTAATATCGACTTTGATTCGTTTCAATTCAATAGTTTTTAGGCATTGTAGAATAAAAAAGGAGCAGTATAAACAATATCTGAGTAATAATCAGCCATCTAAATTTGTTCGATAGATTAATTCCGAGAAACTGTTTGATGGAAAAGAGGAAAAAAAAGTAAGGCTAAATACTATTTTTACCATTTGTACAGTTTTTAATTGAATCACTAGTTACTATTCACTAAATAACCCTAGCTATCGTAAATTTCTTCATTATTTTTCTAACAATTTGTGTCTTTAGATTAAGGATAAAAAAATTTATTAAAAAAATAATTTTTAAACACAAAAAAAAATAAGGGAGAACAGCAGTTTTATTATATTAATGAAAAAAATTTTAAGAATTGAAGACATACCGCGTTTTAAGAGTGTCGGAGAAGTAAAAATATCACCAAATGGGCAACGATTAGCATATACTTTAAGGACAATATTGATTGAAGAAAATCGATCAAATGTTGATTTATTTATATCTTCAATTAATGGAGAAGATGAAAAAAAGTTAACAGATGATGGTAAAGTTAGTGGAATTAATTGGAGTCCAGATAGTAATTGGATTAGCTACATACAAGGTGATAAAGATGGTAACAACATCATGATAATTGATGTTGATTCAGGGCAAAAAAGGAAAATATGTACATATAATGTAAGTAATGCAAGTTTAGGAGTTGGTTGCAATGGAAATATGGTTATTTGGTCTCCGGACTCAACAAAGCTTGCTTATCTGGGTTCACTTGAACCTGTAGATAAAGAAGCAAAAATCAAAGTAATCAACAGGATAATGTATAAAGCATTTTTTGGTAACAGTGACATGAGAAGAAGACATATCTTTGTTGTTAATATCTTAGGCCAAGAACCTGCTAAACAGCTTACTTTCGGTGATTATGATGAGCACAGTATAAATTGGAGTCCTGATGGCAAAGAAATTGCTTTTATTTCAAATCGAACAGGTTTCGACGATTATAATATGCATCTTGATATTTATACGGTTAATGTTTTCACTAAACAAATTAAGAGAATCACAGATAGTGTCGGTGCAGAATATAGTCCGATTTATTCACCCGATGGTAAAATGATTGCATGTATAGCCACTGAAAGGGGGAATACAAGTAATGAGAGTACTCCAGAAGATCGTCATTTATGGGTTTATGACTTAGATGTTTTAAAAGGAAAATGTTTAACAAAAAAGCTTGATAGACCTATTGGTTCAAGTATTGAATGGTATGGTAATTCGGATTTAGTATTTACTTATAGCGATCAAGGTAGAGTACCAATAGCAAAAGTATCGCTAAATGGAGATATTACATTAATTAAAGAAGGAGACAAAAACTATGGTAGATTCACTGTTTCTAAGGAAGGTGTTATTGCATATACTTGTACAACTCCTTGTTTACCAGATGAAGTTTATACTTTGACTCCTGAAAATGTTGAAACTAAAATAACAGATCTAAACCCATGGCTAAAGGAATATTCTTTAGCTTATCCTGAAGAATTCAGGTTTAAGGGAAGCGATGGTACTAAACTTCATGGTTGGATTATAAAACCACCAAACTTTGATGACTCGAAAAAGTATCCTACTCTTCTAAACATTAAAGGAGGACCATCAGGCATGCATGGTTATGGTTGGAGTATTAATCAACAAATGGCTACTGCGCACGGATTTATCCAAGTTTATGTAAACTATCGTGGAAGCTCAGGTTATGGGCAAACTTTTACTGATGCTATTGTTGGAGATATGCTTGGAGGAGAATATAGAGATAATATCGAAGCACTCGAATTTGCTATAAAAATATGTCCCTCAATAGATGTAAATAGACTTGGAGTATGGGGTGGGAGTTATGGAGGATACCTAACTAATTGGATTATTACACAAACAAATCGGTTTAAAGCAGCTGTTAGTATAAGCAGTATAAGTAATCTTTGGACACAATGGGGATGTGGAGCACTACCTTTATGGGTGGAAGTAGAATTACCAGGTTTACCCTGGGAAAATCAAGAAAAAATGATTAAACAATCACCAATCTGGGAAGCACATAAAGCAAAAACTCCTACGTTATTCATACATGGTGAACAAGATTATGATACCCCAATTGTCGAAGCTGAACAAATGTTTATGGCCCTAAAGAAAAATGGTGTTGAAGCTACTCTGGTAAGATATGTAGAAGAGGGACATGGCGTTAGGTCAAAACCTCAAAACAGTCTAGATGTTTCGAGACGTACTTTTTCTTGGTTTAAAACACATCTTTAATTTTTTTCAATCGATCTCAAAACTCTTATTCCCTTTTAGCGTAACTATATTTATGCAATTTACATCTCAACGTTCACCAGTTTATGGTTCAAGAGGCATGGTTGCTTCAAGCCAGCCTCTTGCCTCGGAAGCAGGTATGAGGATACTTCAAAGAGGAGGAAATGCAGCTGATGCAGCTGTAGCAGTAGCTGCAGCGTTAAACGTTACTGAACCATGTTCAACAGGTATTGGAGGAGACTGTTTCTGTCTTTTCTTTAATAATCAAGATAAGAAAGTTTATGGCTTAAACGGATCGGGTAGAGCTCCAGCTGAATTATCAATAGAAAAGTTATCTGAATTGGGAATAAAAGATACTTTACCAACATTAAGTGTACACACCATTACTGTTCCAGGAGCATGTGCAGGTTGGGTTGATACAATTAAATCATTTGGGACAATGACTATGAAAGAGGTGCTAATACCAGCAATTGAGTTAGCTGAGAATGGGTTCCCAGTAGCTCCAATGACTGCAAGAGCTTGGTCTGCTGGCACTTCTCGTCTAAAATCTGGTCCTAATGCAGAAGAGATGCTGATTAATGGAAGAGCTCCTTCTGAAGGGGAAATTATGAAAAACCCATTTTTAGGAGAAACGTTACGTCAAGTTGCTTTATATGGAAAAACTGGTTTCTATGAAGGAAGAATAGCTAAAGCTATTGTTCAAATTATCCAATATAAAGGGGGATTTATGAATGAAGACGACTTAAAACTCCATACAAGTACATTCGTTGAACCTATAAGTACTAATTATAAGGGATATGAAATATTTGAAACTCCACCGAATGGACAAGGAATAACTGCTTTAATTGCGTTAAATATTATTGAAGAATACGATATTAGTGAGATGCCATTTGATTCTCCAGAAAGACTACATTTATTAATTGAAGCTATGAGGCTAGCATTTGCTGATACAAGATGGTATGTCGCTGATCCCGATATAACTAAAGTACCAATAAAAGAACTTTTATCAAAAAAATACGCGGCTACTAGGAGGAGATTAATTAATCTTCAAAAATCAAATCTTGACTTTAAAAAAGGCTATCCAATTACAGGATCAGATACAGTTTACTTTTGTGTAGTTGATGGTAAAGGTAATGCATGTAGCTTTATAAATAGTAATTATAATGGGTTTGGTACAGGTTTAATTCCGAAAGGTTGTGGGTTCACTCTTCAAAATCGTGGAGCAAATTTTTCACTTAATCCAGAACATCCTAATGCTCTTGCTCCTAAAAAACGTCCATACCATACCATTATACCTGGTTTAGTTATGAAAGATGGCGAACTTTTTGCACCTTTTGGAGTAATGGGTGGTTTTATGCAACCTCAAGGACATCTTCAAGTCATAATTAATCTGGTAGATTACCATATGAATCCTCAACAAGCATTAGATGCACCAAGATTCTGTATAGGAGATGGAACAGCTGGAGGTAAAGTGAGTTTAGAAGAAGGATATTCTCTAAACACAATGTCGTCATTAGCTAGAATGGGACATGTAATTATTCCTGTTACTGGTTCGAGTAGAGGTATCTTTGGTAGAGGACAGATTATAATCAGAGATCCTAAAACGGGTGTATTATGTGGTGGATCTGATCCAAGAGCAGATGGATTAGCTATTGCATGGTAAAAATTTCTCAATTAATTTAAAATAAAGAATATTTTTAAATGCTCTATATTTCGAGTTTTAGAGCTTCTTTGAGTCCTTTGTAACGATTTCTTATTGTTACTTCGGTTACTCCTGCAGCGTCGGCAATCATTTTTTGTGTACGTTTTTCGTCATTCATTACACATGCAATATATAAAGCTGCAGCAGCTAGCCCCATTGGATCTTTTCCAGCAGTTGTGCGTTTTTTCTCAGCTCTATCCAAAAGAGCGACAGCGGCTTGTTGGGTTCTTTCACCAATGTTTACTTTGGCAGCAATTTTGGGTATTCTATATTGAGCTTTAGGTATTGGCATCTGAATGGTTAACTCACGTAATAGGAGTCTATAACATCGAGCTAGATCTTTTTTATCAATAGTGGAGACTTTACCAAGTTCTCTTAAAGTACGAGGAGTGCCAGTTGAACGGCAAGCAGCATAAAGGGATGCTGCAGCAATTGCTGAAATGCTTCTGCCCCTGACTAAACCCTTTTCTAAAGCTTTTCTGTAAATTACAGCAGCTTGTTCTTTTACAGATTTTGGAATATGAAGTTTATCTGTGAGCCTACTCAATTCTGTCATAGCGTGGCTCAGGTTCCTGTCTACACTGCTTTGATAACTGCTTCTTATATGCCACTTTTTTAAACGAAGCATTTGGAACATAGTTTTACTTGGTATCGTTCGACCAAATGCATCTTTACCAACCTGTCCAATCATAGTACTAAGACCTTTATCGTGAACAGAGAAACTTAAGGGCATACCGACACGGCTTCTACTTTCTCTTTCATCCTGACTGAATGCACGCCATTCAGGACCATCATTCAAGATATTATCTGCGATGACGAGCCCACAATTGTTGCATATTTTTTCACCAGAATCATTATCAAGTACAATATTTTTGCTCCCACATTCGGGACAAAGGTCTTGGTTTCCTAGTTGTTCGCTTTTAAGCATCATTTTTGAACCTTCCTTCATGATTAGCGGAATAACAACAATCCTCTTGGAATCGTCACCCGCATATAGAATAAGCCATCAGGCACGAACTAGTATATATATTTTGCCCCTATATTTACTATAGACACCTAAATAATACAATTATGTTTGAATAATTATTAGTATCTACAGTAATAATTACTTCTAAAATAAATTATTTACAGAATAATTCTCTAAGATTCAATAACATCGAATTTTTTATATATATGTATTCGACTAGTAATTGGCGTGTTTTATGGTTAAAGTACCAGAAGAAATAAGAAAAACGTTTGAAAAACAAAGAGTAATACCTTTTGCTACAGCATCAAAAAACGGTATTCCTAATGTTGCACTTGTTGGAATGTGGTGGTGGGAAGACGAAGAAACATTAGTGGTTGTAGATAATTATCTGAACAAAACAAAAACAAACTTTATGGAAAATCCTGTTGCTGCATTTAATGGTTGGGCTGATGGGAAGAGCTACTTAGTTAAAGGTAATGTAGAATACCAAACATCAGGTACCTTATATGAAAAAGTAAGGATTCGAGCGACAAGCGGACAACGCCAATTCCCTGGGAAAGCTGCAGTAGTAATAAAAATTACAGAGGTTTTTCAAGAAACTGGGGGGGAAAACCCAGGAATTAAAATTATTTAAATAACAAAATGATTGCTTTGTTGCTCTTGTTCACGTTGTTTTGCTACTCCTTTCTGCATCCCTTCTGTTGTAATATTAATGTCGTATTCCACCCATTTTTCAACCATGTCCATAATGGTTTCACTCATTTTCTCTAGTTCTTCTTTACTGAAATTAGCCATTACCTCCGGACTATTTACCCACTGCATCCATCCTGCAATACTTTGTCCTATTGTTATCAAAGCAAAGCGCATTGAACGAACACGATCTAATCTATCTTGATCTTTTTTTGCACGTATCTCTTTTAACTGATCCAATGTTTTTTGGCTACGTTCAACCCAGTTGATATTGATTCCTTCCATTTCATGATTACCATATCACAGTAGTTAAAAATGTCTCCGGTCATTCAAGTAGAGTTTAAATCAATGTAAACATGCTCTAATTAAAGAGCCGGGGTCTCCTAGCTCGGTATGGAGCCAGCCTGGAAAGCTGGTGTCTGAACAGACTCAAGGGTTCGAATCCCTTTCCCGGCGCTTAACTAAATTTAAAAATATATTAAAAACATAAATTTTAAAAAAGTTTGGGTATAATAATTTTTTTGATTTCACCTTTTTTTTCATCAGATACTTTTAATATAAAATTAAATTTATCAATATTCATTGCAAGGTGAAAATCTTTTTCTTTAAAAATATTTTGTTCTTTTTTAAAAAATTTTGCGCCTTCAGGATCTTTTTTTATCTCATTTTTAATTTTCTCAAAATTATAATTTTTATTATTTAGAGAATCTTCAATATATTTTGCGCATAATTCGTCTTCGATTGTTTTCCTTGCCCCCTCCCAACCCATTGCAACAAGGGAAATCTCTTTGAAATTATTTCTGGATAAATAATTAATTATTGGTTTAGCAGTTACAAAACTGCCCAGTATAATTTCATCTGCGTTTTTAGCTAAATTAATTCCTTGAGTGCCTGAACTTGTTCGTAGCACAATAACCCTACTAGTAAAATCAATGTTTTCAACATCAGCAGGAGAATTACCATAATCGAATTCGTCAATTTTTATACCATGGTTTTCGCCAATAAATATCCAATTAGGATGCTTTTTCTTTAATTCTAAAGCTTCTTCGATACCGCTTAATGCTATGATTTTTTCTGCACCATTTGCCATGACATAAGCTGCTGTGGTAAAAGCTCTGAAAACGTCAATAATAACGGTTACTCCTTCAGCTTTTTTAGCTCCCTCTATTAGACTTAATCGATTAATTATCATTATTGATCGTTTATTTTAAGTAAGAAAATATTGGAATATAAAGAGATTAGTCAAAAATAGTTGTTTAATTAAATTAATTTCATATCGGTTATTAATTTTCTAAAATCAATGTTTTTACCATGACCCATTACAGATAATGCTTCTTGTATCTGTCGAGTTGTCTCATCAAGAGTAATTTTATGTTCTTTTTGTGTACGTAATATATGCCAAACCCATTCTAAGGCTTCAAATGCACCAATTTCATAACTCGACATAGTAGGATCGACTTTGGTAAGAGTTTTTAAATAAAAAAAGTTACGAATTTAAAAATAGAAGGGAGATAACTAAATGTGGGTAAAATATTAAAATAATATTTTTAAATATTTATTTAAGAAATGCCCATATCTCTAAATTCATGAGATATATGTTGTAAGTGGCGTGACTAAGTTGCTAGATATTAAATTAATTAGAGAAAATCCGGAAATGGTTCGTAATAACCTAGAAAGAAGACACGCACAGGAGAAACTTGATCTATTAAATATAGTAATAGCTGCTGATAAAAAATGGAGAGAGCTAACTACTAAAGTAAATAAATTACGTAAACGAAGAAATGAAATAAGTTCTGAAATTGCTTTAGCTCTTAAAGATGGAAGAGATTCTAATTCACTTATCGAAGAAGCAAAAAACATACCTGAAGAAATTAAAATAATTGAAATCGAACTCCAGAATCAACAAAACATAGTTAAAAACGGATTAATGGGTTTACCAAATCTTCTTCATGAATCAGTTCCTTATGGTAAAGACGATAAAGATAATGTAATTATAAAAATTTGGGGAAATCAACCACAATTTAATTTTGAACCTAAAAGTCACGCAGAGTTAGCTACTAAATTAGGTATTATGGATATTGAGAGAGCAGCTAAAGCATCTGGTGCAGGGTTTTATTATCTAAGAAATGAAATGGTTTTACTTGATTATGCTATCATGAGGTATGCTGTTGATTTTCTAATGTCAAAAGGCTATACAGTAATTGAACCCCCATATATGATACGTAGAAGTTTCTATGAAGGCGTTACAGATCTTTCAGATTTTGAGAATGTAATGTATAAAATTATTGATGAAGAGAATGAAAAAGATCCATTATATTTGATTGCTACATCTGAACACGCAATGGGCGCAATGTTAAAAGATGAAATTCTTAACGAAAGCGCTTTACCAATAAAACTATGTGGCATCTCACCATGTTTCAGAAAGGAAGTAGGTAGCCATGGAAAATATACTAAAGGACTTTTTAGAGTTCATCAATTCAATAAAGTAGAACAATTTATTTTCTGTAAACCAGAACAAAGCTGGAGTCTTCATGAAGAACTACAAAACAATTGCGAAAAACTGTATCAAAACCTAGAATTACATTATAGAGTAGTTAATGTTTGTACAGGAGACATTGGAAGCATAGCTGCGAAAAAATATGATACTGAAGGTTGGATGGCTGACAGAGAATTCAGAGAAATTGGTTCAAACAGTAATTGCACTGATTATCAAGCTAGAAGATTAAATATTCGTTATAGACACAAAGAAGGCCAGGTTCCTGTAGGTTATGTACATACACTAAACAATACAGCAATTGCTACAAGCAGAACTATGATAATGATTTTTGAACAACATCAGCAAGAAGATGGTTCAATAAAAATTCCTAAAGTACTCAGAAAATACATGAATGATATAGAATATATAAATGGAACAATCAATAAATTAGAAATATAATTTAATAATAAATCTTATTTTAAATATTAAGCAATTACTCCAAGTATATCGACTTTCGTAATTATTCCTGTGAGATTACCTTTTTTCTGAACTAGAATTGCAGTATAAAATTTTAAGAGATTAATTAGCAATGTTAATGGAGCATCTTCACTTACTTGTGGAAATGGTTCGTCCATGATCTCTGAAACAATTTTTGATTCATTAGGATTTTTACCCATTGAAATAATGTGTTCTAATAAGGTGGTTTCACTTACACTTCCAACAGGTTTGTCTCCGTCCAATACAGGTAATTGACTGAAACCTGTTTTTTTCATTATACTAATTGCTTCTTGTACAGAAGTTCTTTTTTGTATGCTAACAATCGATCGATTCATAAGTTCTCCAGCAGTAACCTGTTTCTCTTGTTCTAACCTGTCTAAAGCCTCGAGTAAGGCTTTTACTTTTATATAAGAAGGTTCAATATTACCAGCTTCAAGTTTAGCTATATAAGATTGGCTAACTCCAGCTAAATCTGCTAATTGACTTTGTGTAAGACCCAATTTTCGTCTTCTATCGGGGATGAGATCCAAAGAAGGTAACATCGCGAAAAGTACACCAATTACTACACATATATTCTTTTCGGGATAATTTTTAAGATTATTATTCTAAAAATATTTTTTTATTTAAGATAAGATTATTTTTCATTAGTTTATATAAATAAAGAAATTGTATTTATTTAAGGTTCTAATTTATTTAGAACTTTTTAATTATAATTAATATTTATAAAACAATTAAATAAGTAAAATATTATTTAAGGAATAAAAAACCATGAAAATAAATATATATAGGAATAACATCATAACCTAAAACACTAGAGGGGTATTAAATGAGTTTTGAAGTAAAAGAATGGGGCAATATAGAAAAGATAGGTAAAGGGTACGGTTTTAATACTGAAAAAAAATTTTATGCGATACTAGAAACTAAAAAAGGTTCTTACAGAGGAAATCATACTCATCCAAATAATCAATATACTTTATTATTATCAGGCGATGCAAAATATATTGTATATTTAAATGAAGAAATCATTGAAAAAACATTAAAAAAAGGAGAAATATTCAAAGTAGAAGCAGAAATTCCACATATAATGGTCCCTGAAACAGACATTATTACTTTCGAATGGTGGGATGGAGATTTTATTGCTAAGAACGTTAACTCAATTTTTGATAAATATACTTTAGAGAGAATTGGTCCAGATAAAATTAAAAGGTAGATGAGTGATTGAGTCTCTTCGAAAAAAGTACAAAACATCCAATAACATACGAATTGTTACCTCCTAGAGGAAGTGAAGGAAAGCATATTGAAGCAATTTCTTTGTTTAAAAAACATCTTGACGCGTTAACTGTTACAGATAATCCTATGGCTACTTTAAGGGCTTCATCAATAGCTTATGGTAAAATTGCTAAAAATATGTTAGATATGGAGATTATTCCGAATTTAAGTTGTAGAGACAGAAACCTTCTTGCTTTACAATCTGAAGTAATGGGGGCACATATGCTTGGATTTAGAAACCTGTTCATTATCACTGGTGATGTCCCGAAACAAAAAAGGGGATTTAAAGGAGTCTGGGAAGTTAATGCTATTGAATTTTGTAAAATAATTAAAGGTTTAAACATAGGTGTAGCAAAAGTGAGAGGCGTCCAACAAGAACTAACCGGTTCAACAGAATTTAGTGTCGGTGGAGCTATTGTATTAAACAGAATAAACGAACATGAAACATTAACTAAAAAAATTGAAGTAGGTTTCGATTATTTTATTACCCAAATTACTTTTGATGCTGATGAAGTAATCGAATTTTATTCCAAATTTGAAGAAAAAGGAGATAAAATTACTAAACATGTACAAATTGGTTTTTGTACACCTTCATCTTATAAAAAATTTAAAACTATAAATTTAATGCCAGGTGTATTAATTAAACCTGGAATTATTAATAAATTTGAGAAAAGCTCAAACTATAAAGAAACCTTATTATCACATCTATTAGAAACAAGTGATAAAATAGAATCTAATCTGAAAAGCTACAAAATTGGCTTTCACGTCATGCCTATGGGTAGTGATGAATTAGGAGGAAAACTAGTAGAGGAAATTAAAAAATGATAGGAACATATGTAACAGGGGTTTTGCCTAGGACCCAAGAACTAATCGCTAAGACTAGATTATATGATAGAGGAAGGCTTTCGGAAGAGGAGCTTGAAACCTCATTTTTAGAAGCAACTAAGAGAGTTATTGGAATTCAAGAAACAGCGAACCTAACTTTCGTAGGTGATGGAATGTTAAAATGGCAAGATCTTCTTAGACCATTCAGTGAGGGTTTAGAAGGTGTTGAACCTGGTCCCTTGTTAAGATGGTTCAATAATAACACATTCTATAAAGCTCCTATAATTAAAAGTGACATAAAAATTCAACCATCAATATCAAATCAACAAATAGATTTGCTTCCTTCAGGGAAAAAGTGGAAGGCTACCCTACCAGCACCCTACACGTTTTCTATTTTAAGTATCGATCAACATTATCAAAATAAAATTAAACTGATGAAAAAATATGCAGGAGTTTTAAACCAAGAAATTAAAGCACTCGAAAAAAAAGGATTCAAGTACATACAACTTAACGACCCTGCACTTGTATACATAACAACTGCTCCTGAAGAATCTAAATTAAAAGAAATAATAGAGGTTTATGAGATAGTTACAGAGGGAGTCAAAGCAAAAACATGTTTACACACCTTTTTCGGTGATGCTTCTCCTTTACTAAAAATTGTTCAAACTATTCCTTTTAATGATATAGGTGTAGATCTTTATGAAACAGATACTAAAATTTTTAATAATTTAAAATTAAGAGACGGTTTAGTTCTTGGTGTCATAGATTCTAGAAATTCAATAATTGAAGATGTTCAAGATCTAGAAAAAATAATTAAAGAGATTCTTCTAAAAATAGAAACTAATAATCTTTATATCACATCCAATGCTGATATGGATTTTCTTACAATTGATAAAGCAGAAGAAAAAATACAAGTTTTATCAAAACTCGCAGGAAGGCTTCAGGGGGTTTAAAGATGAAGAAATTATTCCAGACATATGAAATAGGTAGTTTAGCTAAACATAATTGGAGACTTAAAGGATATAGCGGATCAAAAATTACTGAAAAAGATATTTCAGAATTAGTATATTGGGGGAAAAAACTCGATATTGATTATGAACCCTTAATTAAACTCTTAAAAACAGATTCTCCTCATAAAAGACAAGAAGTTGTAAACTGGAGTGCGCTTTATGCAATAAAATTATTCGAAAAAGTAGGCTTGGATTATGTTTATTCAGGAGAACAATGGAGAGAGGAAATGTATGCTCATGTAATAAAAAACTTATCAGGTTTCCAATTTAGTGGATGGATTAAAAGTTTTGATTACCGTTATTTCAGAAAAGCCGCAGTCATTGATAAAGTGAAATATAAAGACCCATTTTACATTGATGAATTTAATTACATTAAATCAGTTGCTAAAAATGAGCTTAAAGTACCAATAACAGGGCCTTATACATTAATTGAGTGGAGTTTTAATGAATATTATTATAAAAAAAATTCAAATATCAAAAATCTTAAAGAAAGAAAATTAGTATCAAGAAAAGAATTTATTTTTGATATAGTTGATGAGGCTCTTCGTCCAGAATTTAAAAAATTAATTGAAGCAGGAGTTAAATGGATCCAGATAGATGAACCTGCAATAACAACTCATCCTAATAAAGAAGAGATGGAATTATTCGTTGAAGCATGGAATAGATTAGTAAGTGGTTTCAATTGTACATTTAGTCTTCACAACTGCTTTAGTGATTATAAATTATTAGCAAAATATGTATCAAACCTTAAGAACTGTAGTCAATTATCTCTTGAATTCGCTAATAGAGATAATAAAAAGGTAGGTACAAAGAGACCTGCTTATGATGATTTAAAAGATTTTGAAGACCATGGTTATAAAGGAGCATATGCACCTGGATTTCTAAATGTTCATACTGATGAAATCGCGTCTCCCGAAGTTATTAGAGATAGAATCCTCTATGTAGCAGATATAGTTGGCAAAGAAAGAACATGGGTAAGCCCTGATTGTGGTTTACGAACTAGAAGCTGGGAAATTACTTACAAAAAATTAGATAACATGATAAAAGGAGCCAACTTAGCTAGAGAAAAAATTAACTAAGTTTTTTACTTTTAAGAATATTTTTTAAAAAATCCAAATTCTAACAAAAAAATTTTACACAATTTTTTTATAAATTAGTAAAATATATTTCATTTACTAATTTTTTCTAAAGAAGAAGCGATTATTAATGGGAAAAGTGAGGTCACTTCACCAAATATTGATGCAGTCATATTCATTTTTTTACCTTTCAATTTTCCCCAACTAACGGACTCTTTTAGAGGAGCACCACTTAAGCTTCCATCATCCGTTTGAGCTGAACTTATTTGAACTGCAGCGTCTAAGCCTTCTTTTAAAGTATGCATATATTGAGTGTGATGTTTTGGGGTCCCTCCACCTAAAATGATTGCGCCAGATTTTTTTGAGTCATAAACTAAGTCACTGAATAAATCAAAATCTTTCAAAGGATTAATACTTAGGGGCTTTTGTTTTGAATACATCCACATAGGTATTCCAAGCATGCAGTCTACAAAACCTGGACTAAAAATTGGCACTTTTTTTTCTGCAGCTACATGTAAAATACTCTGAGGATCCTCAATTCTTAAGCCTATTTCATGCAATAATACATGTATAGGGACATTGACTCGATTATCTTCAGGTATTTCATCTAAAATTTTATTGAAAAAAGCTTCTAAATTAAGGAAAGTCTCATTCTTGAAGTAAATATCGTATGCTCGATTGATGCCTTTGTTATAGAGTTGTTCATCATCAACATTTACTTGCCCAATATAATGCTTATCACCCATTGACTCGATTAAATCTCCAACAATATTTGCACCATTAGTTACTACAGCATTTACATATTCGTCTCTTATTAAGTCTGAAAAAATATTTCTGAGACCCCCATGACAAAGAGGTCCAGAAAGGGTGATAAAAACAGTATAATCGGGATCACTAAACATTTCCGCAATTATATTAGCTGCGCGACCGACCCTGCCACCCTGTAAGACTCCTGCTTTAGCCATTGCATCAGTAATTTCAGCTGCTGTCATTTTTGGACGGAGGCGCATCTGTTCGACGCGCTTCATATTTATCTCCTCAATTAGCTCTTAACTCGATTTATTTTGTAGCGTTCAAGTATCTTCCAGTACTCAACTTCTTTACCAGGCTCAATTTTACCAGCAATTTCCGCATCCGTGGGCATAGAGATTTCCATAGTATCAAAAGTTTCCAAATCCATCAATTGAAGTCCACTCGGTGAAACAGAAATAATTTGACCACTCCGTTTATCAACAATAGGAACCTGAACCGTAGCATCTGCTTGAGATAAATATGTTTTTTTCTTACCATCAAACAAACTGATTCCACTTGCTCTTATCTTAGCACTACCATGTTTACCTGGTTTACTTTTTTCAATATCAACAATTTGGCATGGTTCATTATCAATAATTGCGTAGCTACCGACCTTCAAGTCGCCTGCTCTAGCATTCTTATAAGACATTCAAATACACCAATAGATTTGAGAAGCTTTCGGGTTCCGATAGTATAAATCTTGTGTAAAAAAGTGAATTAAACAAATACGATACTTATAATAAACAATAAGATATAAGTAATGATCATTTTAGATACAAATTATTTTCAACAAATTTTATTTTTATACATTTTAAATTTTAAAAATTAAAAATACATTATGTTCCTTATATTAATAAAGGTATAAAACCATTTTATTTTTTATTTTCTTTTTTCAGCCATTTATATATAACATAAGAGAAATCAATCACAAAGGTTGAGCTTACTATAACGAATATTACACTGTGGAGTAGCAGAAGAATCTCGAAACGTGGAAACGCAGTAGCTGCTTTCAAGTCGCGTTTAAAAAGCGTAAACCATAAACCCAATCTAATCAGAGCCTCCTTTTATTACAGACATGTAAAACTCGTCTAAATCAAAAGACCAGGGCTGAAATAATAATAATTGAAGCATGTTCTCAGACACAATCCTCGAAACCTCATCATACAAAGCATCAGGAACCGAAGAACGCACCCACAAAGCATCCTCCCTCAAAACAACCTCATCTACGTGACTTACTCTGCTTAACTCATTCAGCAAAACCGACTGATTACTAGACACAACCTTAAACACGCCACCATAATACTTCTCAGCCAACTCACTGACATGCCCCTCCTCCAAAATAACCCCCTTATGGATTACACCAAACTGGTCACAAACCTTCTGAAGCTCATGCAAAACATGGCTAGCAATAACGAAGCTTACTCCCTCCTCCCTGTTGAGTCTACGTATTGTCTCCAATATCTCGTTTCTTCCGATGGGATCCAGGTTGGCTGTGGGTTCGTCGAGGAAAACCAGCTTAGGGTCACCCATCAGTGCTTGAGCTAATCCTATGCGTTGCTTCATGCCAGCAGAGTAGCCACCAATAGATCTGTCTGCAGCATCCTCCAAACGCACTAATTTGATGAGGTCATCTATTCTGTGTTGGATCTCTTTCCTGTCTATTCCGTATATGTTTGCAACGTAGTTGAGGTATTCGCTACCGGTCATCTCTTTGGGGTATTCTGCTTTTTCGTGGAGGACTCCTGTTTGTTTTCTTATTTTTATTGATTCTTTGAAGCAGTTGTATCCGAATATTTTTGCTTCTCCGCTTGTTGGTTTCAGTAGTCCTAACAATAGTTTGATTGTGGTTGTTTTTCCTGCCCCATTAGGGCCAATGAATCCGAATATTCCTTCATCAACTTCTAAGTTTAATCCATTTAATGCATCTACAGTACCAAACCTCTTACATAACCCCTTAACCTCAATCATTAAAATATTTATTATATAAATAATATAAAATAATATCGG
>JAFGHP010000036.1 GCA_016930055.1 Candidatus Bathyarchaeota archaeon
CCCTAAATATTGTATGATCACCTGACCAAAATAATTCAGGATGCGACTCAAGGTATCCATGAAGATCATTCAATTGAATTACTGTAATAGTTTTAGAGCTCATTCTGGTTAATTTATGCATTTGATAATTTTTAAACCGAATAATATTAGGATGTCAACAATAATATTCGCTTAAACAGGTAACTCAGTTTATTACGACCCATAAAATGGGGTTTTGTTAAGTTATTTAAATAATTGTTCATCTTTAAAAAATGATAATAATGTCTAATGTAGCCGATATAGAAAAGAATATTGAGCATTGTAAAAAGAATTGCCTAACGTGTCCTACTTATCAATATAATAAACTCGGTGGAACACCGCCAGAGTTACTATTTTGTGCGCGAGGAAAATCAGACAAACCAGTTCATGAAATTAAGGATGAAGGGTGTAACTGTCCAGCTTGTCCGGTTTTTATTGAAAATGATTTGTCTGGCGGTTGGTTTTGTATGTTTGGAACAAAAGGAAGGGTATAGTGGAGAATAAAATAGTTAACGAGTAGGGTATTATCTTTTTTTATAGTAGTAAAAATATAATTACCATTATTTTAAACGGTTTATATTCTATGGTTTCTTCTTTTAAAATTGGTAGTAATGTCAGAAGAGAAAAAGACGTTGTTGTGTTTTATAGTAGACTCTGAAGGTAAATTAGTCGGATTACTTGGGGATGAAGATGATGAAGGGTGTCCGGTTGCGTTTGCTCCTTCAGCCGATCTAATCAGCGCTATAAGATTATTTTTGATGCAAAAATCTAGAGAACCTGAGTTTGTTGATGAAAGAGGTATTTATCAGTTGACGTTGGAGAGATTAGATATGGCTTATGGAACTCTTTTAGAAACCCTTGAAGAATAGCTATACCAATTTGAAGCTTTATATTTTGATCTGTATAAATAACATTATTACAAAGAATACCCAATGAGTTCTCTTCGTAGCAAAATTAATGATCTGTTAAAAAATAGAACATGTGCAGATCTAATTTTAGATGAGCTCATAAATATGGATGTAACTGAAGAAAATTATCTTGATTTTTTTGATGCCGCAAATCTAGTTGATATATATGAAAATGACATTCATCAACGTAGAATGAAAGTCTTTTTAAAAATGAAAACATGTTACTGGTTAAAATATAAAGAAGCTATAAGAACCATAAATAGAGATATTACTAACTAAAATCCCGGCCTCTCTCTAAGAGCATATCTTATTCTTTTTTGAGTATCGGATAGCTTTCTTGGTTGATGCTTAGATTCAGTCATCATCCGGTCCAAAGTTTCTGAAACCTTGTCAAAGATATTTATAATATCCCATCCCTCATTCTTGAAGGCGAATCTTTCATTAGTAGCTTTTGTTATTACATTGGTAGTTATTTCATATCTGCTTCTATTTCCCTCTATATTACTCGTTTGGATATGTATGGAAATCTCGGCCAGATGTGGATGTATCTTTGAAGCTCGGGTCATGACACGTCTAATCTTTTCCTCAACTATAGCTCTCTCAACAAAATTTCCAATATCAGTTAGTCCTGTTATATAGACGGGCATCTCGTCCTTACCTCTAAATCGAAGAACAACAGAAAGAAGCTCTCTAGGCGTAATTATGGCTATAGGTAAGCCTTCATTTGTTAATTGTATTATTGCACTTGTTTGTCTTCTTATCATTTTATTTACAGCTTCGCTTATGCTAGCATCAGGTCCAACTGTAACTGGGTTCTTATCCATTATATCTTTCAATTCTCCAACAAACCGTGGTACTTTTTTTCCTATCAAATCACCAGTTGTGGTGGCACCTATTGGTTTGATAAACCTAGTTACTATATCTTTTGCAGTTACTATTCCGACAAGCTTTCCTTCTCGTACTACGGGTATATGACTAAATCCGCGGTCAAGCATGATCCGTCTAGCTTCAGCGATTTTTTCATTAGCCTCCATTTTGATTAGAGGTAATTCTGCGACATCCTTAACCTGCTCTTTCTCTAATTCATTTACTTCCGCTAAACCTTCAACAAGATCTAGTTGACATATAAACCCCTTAAGCCTTCCTTCTTCAGCAACAGGAGTAGCCCTTATTTTATTTTCTACAAGAATTTCTACTAACTCTAAAACCGTATAATTAGGAGATACAACTCCAAAAACATTCCATCTATCACCAGGATAATCCCCTATCTTTGTGTTAAAAGGCTGTACAACGCTTAGCATATCGCGTATAGTTACAAACCCAATTTTGTTGTTCTCTCTAACTATAGCTTCATAATGCTTCTCTGGATCTAGTTTTCCAAGAACTTCTGATACAGTATCTTCAGGTCTGAATACATGATAGTTACTTTTTAAATATTCTCGGATCTCCTTTGAGGCGAACTCTTCAAGTGATATCAAAATAATTATCTCATAAGATCAATGCATAGGCGCCTTATAGTCCTTAGTTACTCTAAATGATTTTTCAATATTTAAGTAAAATTGTATGTAACTTCATTAACTCTGGGCATATATGGTGTTGTTTTTACGTCCAAGCAACGTGGTTCCATCATAAAGATAAGCATATATCTCATGAATTCCAGTTTCTTTAGGAATAAACTCTGTAGAGTAGCGAACCTCCTCATCTTTTTCAAGTATTTTAGTTTTAATATCTGCAATCTTCTCAAAAGTCCCTGTTCGTGTATCAACCCAGAAACTTAACTCAAGCGTTTTACCACCAGTAATAGCTTTAATTATTGCTTCAACTTCAATTGTCTTGCCTATTGATGTATAAGGATGCGTTAATACGAAAAGATTCTTTATCTCAGCGACTTCAGCACGCACTCGAATTTTCTCCATTGGAGTCTCCCAATAAAAATACACTCCATCTCTATATCCTGTAATTGTAACGTATATATTGCTAGAACCATGAGCTGCGATTTGGAATGGTATACTGCGTGTTTCATTTTGCTCTAAATTTGATACATAACTTCCAGATCCGTATACATTGATAAAGTACGAGTCCAAAGAATGAAGTTGAATATCTAACTGAGTCATAACATCTGTACTAACATTTTTCAGATCTACGGTCAACCAATGATTTCCTTTATCAACTTCATTTGGTTTAATATTATATTCAAAAGGTCTTTTAAGTCTCATTTTCTAATTAATTGTATTGAGACATATCTTTTAAACCTAAAAACTTGATAAATTTTAGTTCTTATAAAAACTAATCAAGTAAAATATAAAGTTGAATTAAATGTTCATGTAAAAAAGAAAAAATATCAGGTTTTTTCTATTTTCAAGGTTTATAAAAAATGTTTACTTAGATCGATATGAAGAAAATGTTAAGAGACCATGTTTATGATTTGATGGCTCAACTTGTTGAGGAAAGTCAAAGCCTTTGGCGTATTAAAAACACGTATAAGACAGACTCTGTTGGATGTAATGAGTGTCTAGAGTTTTGGGAGAAGCTTGAGAAAGATAAGGAACAACACATTGCTGATCTTAGAGAGCTTATTAAGAAACATTTGAAATAAGTGATTTAATGAAAATTCGAGATCCTCCTAAAGATCCTGATGATATTCCCCCAAAACCTCCATCTCCTCCAGAACCTCCTAAAGAACCTCCCGAGCCACCTGAACCACCCAAAGAGCCACCAGACCCTCCCGAAGGGTAAATGTTTTTATTTTTCTAAATTATTTACAACCCTTTCTTTAGGGAATCCCCTTTCTTCACATAAAAAATTTATTAAACCAGATTTATCAGGTTCAGAAAATCTTAAACTATATTCGTCTGTAACCAATGGGTTAAGAAACAAGTTCCTAATTTCCAAAAAATTTTCATCAAGAGCGTCTAAATATTTAGTAGGGATATTTTCTATTCTTTCATATTGTTTAATTAACTTAAGAGAAGTTTTTGGACCAACTCCAAAGATTCCATCATTGTAATCTGTACCTATGAG
>JAFGHP010000037.1 GCA_016930055.1 Candidatus Bathyarchaeota archaeon
CCTCCCTATAATGAATAGTGATTACCCTTGAAACCGTAAAGACTCTGAATTTAAATTACTATTAACCGCGGGAAACATACATTAGTGGCAATTTGCTCGACGACATGAGTTTATAATGCGCGCTTTAAGAATTCAAACAGATGCAAAAAATAAAAATGAGTGGGAAAATAATGTATTAAAAATATCATATTAGTAGGAGAAAATATGCGTTACATATCATTCTCTATATTTGTTTTAGCACTGGCGGATTTTGTAAGGGGTTACGAATCAAGCGATTTTTATGGCTCGAAGAGTTCATATTCTGAGTCGACTTATTCGACTACATATACATATAAAACCAAACAAGTTCCAAGAACAATATTTAAAGATTTATTTAACAACAATGAAAACAATTGGCGTGAAGTGAAAAATCGTATAGAAGTGCGAGATGGTATCTGTATTTTTAAAAATAAAAAAAGAGGCAGCTATGACATTATCGAAAAAAACATAGAATATAGTACATGTGAAGATTTTACTATTGAGGCATCTATTTGCAAAGTATCCGGATCTAATGAAAACGGGTATGGTATTGTATGGGGCCGAAACAGCCATAATCTTTTTAATTATTTCATGGTTAATGGAAATGGGATGTACTTTTTTGATCGTTTTCTACACCGAAAACGTGTGTCTAACAGTAAGTGGCATAAGTCTAAACAGATACAAAAAGACAATAGTGAAAACAGACTTAAAGTAAGCAAGATCGGCAAACGTTTCACTTTTTATATAAACGATAACCTTGTTGACTCGGCAGATGCGGATTACCAATGCAAATACGATGAATTATTTTCATTTTCTAAAGAAGCATCTAAGATATTTTCTTCCTTTTTTAGTGAAGGCAAGAACAACAATGACAAAAATAATATGATTGGATTTATTAACTATAATTTACACCTTGAAATTGATTACATAAAGGTAGACATAACTATTGATAGCATTTACAATATAGATACTTTACGTTCTACTGTTTCTAAAGCTAAACCATTTGATTTTAGCAATAGATATCCGGTATGGTCTCCCAGTGGAAAAAAGATTGCATTTCAGTCCGAGAAAATTGCTATAACTTGGGGGAATATAGAGATTTTTATAGTGAGTGTCGATGGGTCAGCGATATTTAGAGTTACTAATAATAACGACGATGATTGCAGACCTGTTTGGTCGCCTGATGGATATAATATTGCATTCGAGTCTGAGGTATTGATGGACCCGGATATCTCCATCGTTGATACAATTGACTATTCTCCAATACATATAAAGAATAAATCAAGAAAAGTTATTAAAGACGAAGCTGCAATAGCAAGCCCAAAAGGTTTTAACTGTAAAAAACCTTCATGGAGCCCCTGCGGAAAATACCTGATTTTCCAGTCATTTATCCTTAAAAGAGGGACTTATAGTCCGTTCTCATCCTCTTACTCCTATAGCGAACCAAGCGGTATAGGTCCATGGAGTAACAATGTAATAACTTATTCACCCAATCCTTCTTTTAAAAATGGTTCAAGCAGATATAATTCTTATAGTAATAACATTGTAGTAGACTCTGGCTATAAAACGGATTGTGAAATACATATACTTGACCTGAAAAGCGGTATAGAAACTCGCTTAACAGATAATGATTCAGAGGATTATGATCCTGTATTCTCACCCAATGGGAATTGGATTGCTTTTATTTCTGAAAGAGATAATAATAAAGAAATTTATGTTAGAAACCTTGATGGAAGTAAACAGCTTAATATAACACAGAATGATTCAAGCGATTGTAATCCCAACTGGTCCCCTGATAGTAGGTTTATAGCATTTGAGTCAAATCGTGAGGGGAATTGGGATATCTTTATTATTAACGCTGATGGGATGAATTGTAAAAACTTGACCAATCATTCATTAGACGACAATAAACCATCATGGTCAACCAAGGACAAGAAGATAACCTTCACTTCATTTAGAGATGGGAACAAAGAAATCTATTCAATGACCTCTGAGGGGTTAGATGTGAAACGTCTTACTAATAATATTAGTGAAGACGACAATCCTGTCTGGTCTCCTGATGGGAAGATGATTGCATTCGACACGAAACGTGACGGTAATAGAGAAATTTATATTATGAATGCAGATGGCTCGGTACAGAGGAGACTTACCTTTGGGAGAAAATTGTCCCCCAATAACACAGAATAGAGTATTTATATTAATACCAAGTGCAAACAAATTAATTATATAAGACCTAAATCGGCCGATTCTTTTTAAAAATTCAGTTTTACGATCTATTATTCTTCAGATGACCTTAAAGGAGAAATGGATAAAGCTGATACATAATTAATAGATTAAAAAAAGAGCTTAATCCTTTAACACTTATGTTAAGAAAAAACTGAAAGGGAATAAGATTTAGATTATATTGAGAATTGTATTTGTGGAATATAACCGGAAAAATGGATAGTTATTAACCGTATGCTTACATACTATTAATTAATAAGGGAGGTTTTTTATGAAAATTATATCTTTCATTTTTATTATGTTAACAACAATACTATTACTTTCCTGTTCTTATTATACTAAGAAAGGTTTAGTATTACCTAAATTGAGCGATTTTCATGTAAACTGACCTGACAACAGATATAATTTACCTTCGATCCTACAATTTACCGAGTAGTGGATA
>JAFGHP010000038.1 GCA_016930055.1 Candidatus Bathyarchaeota archaeon
AAATCGTGTACTTAAATTTAATGATGTAAATCTTAGTAAAAGCATGGAGAAACTTGCTTCTGGTTATAGAATAAACAGAGCAGGTGATGATGCTTCTGGTTTGGCAGTATCAGAAAAAATGAGAAGCCAAATAAGAGGTCTTCTTCAAGCTGAAAGAAACACAGAAAACGGCATATCATTTATTCAAACAGCTGAAGGTTACCTTCAGGAATCTCAAGATATTATTCACAGAATTAGAGAGTTGGCTGTACAAGCATCTAACGGTGTTTATAGCGATGAAGACAGGCTGATGATTCAGGTTGAAGTAAGTCAGTTGGTTGACGAAGTTGACAGAGTCGCTTCTCACGCGCAGTTTAATGGAATGAATCTATTAACTGGCAGATTTGCTCAAGAAACAGGGCTCAATGTTATTACTGGAAGTATGTGGTTTCATATTGGAGCAAATATGGACCAGAGAGAAAGAGTGTACATTGGTACAATGACAGCAAAAGGGCTAGGATTACGACAGATAGCAACAGGGGATATTGTTACAATATCAACTGCAGATAAAGCAAATATGACAATTGGTATTGTTGATGAAGCTCTTAAACATATCAATAAACAAAGAGCAGATCTTGGTGGATATCAAAATAGGATGGAATATGCCGCAAGAGGTTTAATGATTGGAGCTGAAAATTTACAAGCTGCAGAATCAATAATAAGAGATGCAGATATGGCATTAGAGATGGTTGATTTCTCTAAAAATGCAGTATTAACTCAATCTGCAACTGCAATGCTTGCTCAAGCCAATACAAAAACACAAACTGTATTGCAATTATTAAACTTATAATATCTGATATTTAGTGTTCTTTGAAATACTTTTTTCATGACCCTCCTTTGATAAGGTTTACTCTGCGGATATTATTTTCTAAAATTTTAGAAAGTTATATCTGTTTTAATGTTTCATTTAATCGGCAGGGTGCAACTTTGCGGTTTTATCATTGGAACTTAAACAGAGTAAATTACTGCATATTTAAGGATTAAATTGCATTGTATTTTCTGATTTATATCAGGAAATGTTATCAAGGAGGGTAATTTATGATTATTAATCACAATCTTTCTGCGATTAATGCCAATAGAGTTTTAGGCGTAAAGTATAATAATGTTGACAAAAGCATGGAAAAACTTGCATCAGGATTAAGAATTAATCGTGGTGGTGATGATGCTTCTGGTTTGGCAGTATCAGAAAAACTAAGAAGTCAGATTAGGGGTCTTCATCAGGCAAGCAGAAATATCCAGAGTGGTGTTTCTTTTATTCAGACAGCTGAAGGATATTTGCAAGAGTCATCTGATGTAATACAAAGATTAAGAGAGCTGGCAGTACAATCATCTAATGGTATTTATACACCAGAAGATAGATTTCAGATTCAGATCGAAGTTAACCAGTTAGTAGACGAAGTAAACAGGGTTGCTTCACATGCTCAATTTAATGGGATGAACATTCTAACTGGAAGATTTGCAGAAGCTAATATTGCAGGTGAAGGAACAACAATGTTCTTTCATGTTGGTGCTAATATGGATCAAAGAGAGGTTATGTTCATTGGTACAATGACAGCAACAGCTCTAAAGATGCAGGATATAACTACTGGTAGTTTTATGTCACTTAGCACTGCATCAAAAGCAAATGCAGCTATTGGTATATTAGATGAAGCTCTAAAGTTAATAAATAAACAAAGAGCAGATCTTGGTGGATATCAAAATAGATTTGAGATGGCTAAAGTAGGTGTTGATATTGCTGCAGAAAATTTTCAAGCAGCAGAATCAGTTCTTAGAGATACTGACATGGCTTCTCAATTGGTAGAATACATTAAAGATACTATACTTGTTCAAGCAGGCACTGCAATGCTTGCTCAAGCTAATACAAAACCTCAAACTGTTTTACAGCTTTTAGGTTAAATTAAACTATTGGCTAGAAGTTAGTTGATTAATTTAAGCATCCTGTCGAAATTTTTTAATATGGTAAAACCGTAAAATAATACGGAATTCCCCTTCTTTCATTAAGGAGGAAGGGGAATATTCCGATAATTTAATAAGGAATTTATTGATATTTTTTAAAATTTGATATAAATTTTTATATTATTAAGCCTTTTATCAAGGAGGATAATATGAGCGTAATTGAAGTTGATGCATTAAATAGCGAAAAGATGTTTAAGCTGATGTTTAATCAGTTATCAAACAGTAATAGCACTGTTAGCAAAGAAGCGTTAAAGAAGAATTTGTCTCAAGAAGAAATGAAAAAAATAGTAAGTCAAGAAGTACCGGATATTGATGAAGTTATTAAAGATTTAAATAGAATCGCTAATTCAAATATATTAAATAAAAAGGTAAAATTAAGCGTTAATAAAGAGTTAAATAGAGTAATTATAAAAATAGTTGATAAAGATACTGACAGGGTTATTAAAGAGATACCATGTAAAGAGTTACAGCAATTAGCTATGCATCTTAAGAAAGCTATAGGTATTTTGTTTGATGAAAATGCCTAAATAAATACTTGAACATAAAAAGTTAATATATATATTATCTTACCCAAAAATAACCTATTTTAGAGTATAGGAAGGTATTTAATGCCGAATAATGGCGTTTTTATCCCTGGCATGTCAGATAAACTTAACTCGCAAGAAACCATAAATAAAATTATGGAAACTAAAAGAGTTAAGTTAACTGAAATGGAAGATCAAACTAATGCTATTAAAGACAAGAAAAAAGTATTAAATGAAATTAAAGAAAAAACTGTTACTCTATTAAATTCAGCGAAGAAACTATACGGATTTGAAGCTCCTTTTAATGATAAAGTTTCTCAATCAACTGATGAAAACGCTTTTTCTGCAGCTGTAACAAGAAATGTAGATGTAGGTGAATATTCTATTGAAATTATCAATAAAGCAGAACCTCATAAAATTACAAGTAAACAGTTGGATAAAAAATATAAAATACCAGCTGGTAATTATTCTTTTAAATTAGGAAATGAAGATATTAGGGTTTCATTTAAAGGTGGGACGCTTGAAGAGTTTGCAAAAGAAATAAAAAAAGATTCTAATGACAGATTGAATGCTTATATTACCTGGAATACAAAAGATACACAGATTTTAGTATTAGAAGGCAAAAAGACCGGAGCAAATAATTTTATTTCTTTTGGAGATGAAGCAACAAAAGAATTATTTAAAACCATGGACTTTTTTCAGGAAGTTCCAGAATATGATAAAACTTTTAAAATAGAAGAAAAAGAATTAGTTCCTATATCAAGGATTAAAAGTCAACCTACATTTGTTAACAATGATACTTTAGTGCTTGAAGGAACTGAAAGTTATAAATATAATTTACCGGAAAAGATTCCTTATAGAGATACGCTTACAATGGAAATTGATCTGCGGCTTGAAGATATTCCTCTTGATAAGAGAGAAAAAATTATACCTACAGGTCCAAATTTTTCTAAAAAAGGAGATATAACTCTTTTTGATATTCATGTAGAAGGAGAGTCTCCAATAGTACGTATTCCGCCTTATCAGGAACCAAAGGAACCGGTTATAAAAGAGGATGATCGTTATATTGAAATTATTACAAACAAGAGAAAGATCGAATTAGATGACCTTGAAGTAGACAGCAGTAAAAAAACATTAAGATTTAATTTAAATAATATCATTGAAAAGGATGAATCAGTAGAAGCTGTTATTTTAAAAAATAATAATACATTTAAAAAACTTGAAGCAAGCAATTTAAGGTTTTATGATGAATCTTCTATGGCTAAAATGAAGTTTAAAAATGAGTTATCTAAACCTCGTAATGCTAAATTAATTATTGATGGCATAGAAATAGAAAGAGAATCTAATATTATTGACGATTTAATTAAGGGGTTAACTCTTAATGTTTATGATAAAACAAATAAACCAGAGAAATTAAAAATAGATAGAGATTATGAAAAAATAGTTGGATCAGTAACTGATTTTTTAGGGAGTTTTAATCAATTCCTTGATCTTGTAAATAAAGAAACCAGCAGTAGACCTGATTCGGAAGGGAAAATAGGTACTTTTGTAGGCGATTATAGTTTAATATCTTTAACCACAAAATTAAGAAATTTAATGATGAATTCATATCAAACAAGTTATGGCGAAAAACTTTCTTTGCTTGCTCAGATTGGAGTATCAACTAATGCCTCAGGAGTTTATAGAATGGATACTACTAAACTAAGAGGGATATTAGAAGTAAATGAAGATAAATTTTTAGAAATGATGGAAAAATATCCTGAAGGGGTTAAAGAATTATTTGGAAGTGATACAAATAAAGATTTAATAATAGATAATGGAATAGCTTTTTTGGTTCAAGAATTGCTGAAGGTATACACATCAAAACAAACCGGATATTTTGATAATAAGGAAGTTGGTTTTGATAGGGAGATTGAAAGAAAAGGAAAAGAGATAGAAAATTATAAAGAAAAACTAGAAAAAGAAGAGCAGCAATTAAGGAAAGATTTTATAAAAATGGAAAAAGCTATGGAGGAGCTTGAAGAGAATAAAAATAAGTTTGATAATTTTAA
Source organism: Candidatus Bathyarchaeota archaeon (assembly GCA_016930055.1). Classification (GTDB taxonomy): domain Archaea; phylum Thermoproteota; class Bathyarchaeia; order TCS64; family TCS64; genus UBA8941. Next base: position 4,571 of record JAFGHP010000038.1, read on the forward strand.
TAATAATAAGTAAATGTTAATATGCGAGGTGATTTTATTTGGAAATTTATATAAATGAAGAAAAAATGAATTTTGAATTAGAAAATGAGAATAATGCATTTGATGTTGTTAATGCTATAATGGATTTTGCAGCCAGTTCTACTCCACAGCATTTTATAACTAAAATCATAATTGATAAAAATGAGTATTCTTTAGCAAATGAAGAAAATATGAAAAATATTAAAATAGATAAAATAAAAAAGATGATGTTTGAAACTCAAGATTTGTATGAGGTTACAAATTTATCGATAACTCAAATAGAAAATTTTATAAAACTTTTAAACGAGATTTTTAAAAAAAATGAATGGGACATATCAATAGAAAAAATTAATGACTCAATTGATTGGATGAAAAAGGGTGTTGAACA
>JAFGHP010000039.1 GCA_016930055.1 Candidatus Bathyarchaeota archaeon
ATATAATATTTATAATATTTATTTTTATGAAACTTTTACTAACATCAAAAGGATTATACACAGAAAACATAATAAAAACACTATTTAACCTCCTAACCAAACCAGCAAAAGAAACCAAAGTACAGATCATGGGCGTTAAACCCAACATCCCAAACTTCGACATGAAGGCATACTTCAGTGAAGACAACCAAAAGTTAATTCTTAAAGGAGTAAAAGCAGAAAACATCTATGAACATGAATTAGGAGAAGAAAATCCTCCAGACCTACATAACATAGACATATTACTCATGCTTGGTGGAAATGAGTACCATTACATTTATAATATCAGGAAACATGGTTTTGAAGCTAAGATCAAGGATTTCTTGGATAGAGGTGGAATCTATGTTGGGCGTAGTGCAGGTGCTATCGTTATGGGCCCAGATGTTGATATTAAGCTTTGGAGTACTTTCACTAATGATATTGAGCTTCAGAATACTTCTGGGTTAGGGTTTGTTGATTTCATCACTGTTCCCCATATTGATTCTAGGAAGGAGCCTGAGAAGGTGGTTGAGTTTCACAGGAAAACAGGTAAAAAGATGATTTATTTAACGGATGAGCAGGGTATACTGGTTATTGATGGTTTTTATAAAATAATCTGAGGATTATATAAAACCCATTCAGTATTAGCTTAATTTTCACCTGATTTAAATTAGGTTGAACAAAAGATAAAATCTGCTATTGGCTGTTTAAACGGGCTCGGTGGGATTTGAACCTGCCACACCGTGGAGACATCACCCGCAATCCACCTTTTTTCATTTTTAAGATAATTTCATTTAATCTTCTATTTTTTGAAACGATCCATAAACTCTTCAGCAGATCTCGGATATTTAGAACTACCTGTTGGGTAACGCTTATGAGCCTCATCATACAAGTATTTTGTGCCTTGAAAAAAAGGATCTTCAGGCATTCTCAGGTAATCAGTATATGGCTTAAGCTGGTCAATTATCTGTATAATCTGCCTACCAGAATAGAGTTTAAAGACTTGTTCTGGTTCAATTATTTTATCTTTCAGCAGTATGCCAAGAGCGCTGTAATGGTTCAACACATACATAATCTTTGGTACTGCAAGAATGTAGAGATGAGGTTTTTCACTCTCAATATTACCGACAACATATAAATGACTAGCAACCATCTCACCTTTACTAATATTCTCCCACTCGGTTTCACTCATATCCGGTACTTTAAAATCATATTTAACGCCCTTGACTTCAACAAATCTTTTTTCACCACTTTTCTTATTTATAGCATAGAAATCAAAACCTCTTTTTTCTCCTTCATAATTTTTACGTGGAGTCACATCCCAACCTTCTTTTATTAAATAGTCTTTTACAATATTTTCGGCGAGTTTTCCCTTTTTCGTAGCTTCCATTTAACTCAAATCCTTTAGTTAAACGTATAAAATTATTTAATAATAAAAGAGTGTATGTGATAACATTACATACAAATATTATTTGTTATTTATTCTTCATAACCATAATTTTTTTTATTATAGGTTTATCAGCTTCAGCGAAATCATAATCCTTTAACTCATCAATTATTACCCATTTATAATCGTCGTGAGAGGTTAAAACAAATTCTCCACTAATATATTTGACATTATAAGCAAGTAACTCCACAGTCATTTGATCATATTCATGAATATTTGAATCAAAAAAGCGTTGAATTTTTGTTTCTATTCCAAACTCTTCTCTTAGCTCACGTTTTAAGCATTCTTCAGGGCTCTCATTTTCTTCTATCTTACCACCTGGAAGCTCCCATTTAGATCCAAGGAATAAACTTTTTTTTCGTTGAGCAATGAAGATTTTATTGTTGTCAAGTATAATCGCTGCAGTTACTTTAATCAAGATGATTAATTTAAGATACAATTTATTGATAATATTTTAGATATAATCATCAATATTTTATAAAAAATATGTGATTTTTATGGAAGAAACCACTCGATCTGAAACAATGATTTAGAAAAGTTCACATATAAAAAGCTGTAGTTTCAATAAAAGAGATAAAATTAACAAAATTAAACCAGAGTAGAATATTTTAATTACAGAAAAAAGTATGATTCAAATTTTTTTATTTTTTCACTAGAGCAGGGTATTTTCCATGTTTATTCTCATATTGTTCTTTGAATTGATTTTCAATTTTAAAAACATCATTTTCAATATTCTTGTAACCAAACTCGATTTCCCAACCAGTTGAAAGTAAACAGAAAATTGGGTAAAACACAGTATGTCTATGACCCGCTAAATCAATAAATCTACCACGAAGAGTCCCTTTCCCTTTTCCTACAGCTCCAATATATATGATAGGACAAATTAATGGTTCAATTTGTTTAAGACGCTGAATCCTTGAACTATAATATGATATAAGTTCTTTCCATTCAGATTTTTTAATTGTATTTTCTGCGAATTCAATTGTATGTTTCAATTTATTTTCTAAAAAAAATGGATCGGAATTATCGATTTGTAACCTTAAAGCATAAACGCCTTTTGTGGGACATATATCTTTATTCTGAGCTTCTTTAAGATTAAGCCATTTAAAATCTTTGAATACATCATCACAAATACAAGGCTTCATTTAAATTTAACAAAATAACTCTATACTACTAAACTTTTTCTCAATTATTACTAGTAAAAACGTGCTGGTGTCCCTCCCTCCGCACTTACATTAAGACTTGAATGGGGTTGTTTTTACCTTGCTTTTCTCCGATTAATCCCTGTTTCTGCTCCATGTTTTTCAGGGTATAAGATAATTTTTTATTATTGTTTTTATCCTCGATTCAAAATTTTAAAATTATAATATTTATGTTAAAAGGGATTAAAGTTTATTCACACACACGTATGCACGAGTATATCGGATTACAGCATTGGGACAAAACGTGGAGGCCATTTGTATTCTATTGTATCAAAGAAATTGAAAAAATTATCATATACATCTGGTTCCTTGGAATGATGAATTATGCACGGATGCTCATAATAAATAATTACCTATTGTGAGTTATGCTTTTAAACAAATCTCCAAGATGTCCATGCATTGTTAAGAGGATGTTGTTATTGTTTGATTTCTAATGGAAATACCCAAAAAAAACCTGAAAATGCAACTTCTGACAGCTCAGGTATCGAAAGATTCACGCTTGAACACATAGGTAAATATGTAGGACTATCCAACCCGCGGATTTCTCCCGATGGCAGCTCCATTGTATTGTCTGTTTCCCGTGTCAACTATGATGAAAACCGGTTTGACATGGAGCTCGTGCAGGTGGATGTAGCTTCAGCTTCTCGGAAAGTCTTGACACGTCGAAACATTTGGCAGGTCCGTTGGTCCCCTTCAGGTAAAAAGCTGGCTTTCCTGACTAATGGAGATGACAAGTCCCAGATTTTTGTAATGCCCATCGATGGTGGTGAGGCGATACAGGTCTCGCACGCACCCATGGGTGTAGACTCCTACTCGTGGCGTCCCGACGGAGAGGCCTTCGCCTATATAATGAAAGATGAACCTGAAGAAGTTGAGGGACCGGAGCGTCATAACCGTTCGTTCGAAGCAGATGTCAATTACCTTCTAAGGGAGGCTCCACGTTCCTATCATTTCTGGCTTCTACCCGTGAAAGGTGGGGAGGCCAAACGGTTGACGTCAGGAGAATGGTCAGTCAACGGTGATTTTGCTTGGTCTCCAGATGGTAAAGAGATAGCTTTTGGGTGGCAGCCCAAGCCTGGGCCAAGATACATTTTAGATGTAAAGGTTCAAATCCTCAACGTGGAGACTGGGTCTATCCGCAGGCTGAACGATTGTAATCATCGAATGAGCAATGTAGCATACTCTCCTGACGGTAAATACATCTCATATCACTATCCACACGATGGTGACAGTAGGTATGGTAATGATGTTTTCATCGCACCAGCAGAGGGTGGCGAGGGACAGAGCCTTACCCCTGATTTAGATCGAAACGTTATGGTATCCCGTTGGGTGCCTGACAGTGATTCATTACTATTCTATGCATTTGATAGCACAGTAATGGCGTTATGGCTGCAGTCCATTGAAGACTCCAGGAAACGACTGGAGGTAGGCAAAGCTATAGTAGGCCCAGGATACACAATTTCACGTACAGGTAAGATAGCCTTACTTGCATATGAGACATACCTTCCAGCTGAGCTCTACATTATGGAGACACCTGAAAGCCTACCTAGACGTCTAACAGATTTTAACACAGAAATAGCAGCACTTGATCTGGGAGAACAGGAGACTATACGGTGGCGTGGGGCAGACGACTTTGACATGGATGGAGTCTTAACCTATCCGCCGGACTACCAACCAGGTAAGGCATATCCTCTTGTCCTATACATACATGGAGGCCCCAAAAATACCTCATATATAGGCTTCTCAAGCCGTACCCAGCTGCTCGCATCCAATGGATGGGTAGTATTCCAGCCTAACTACCGTGGAAGCGACAACCTAGGACATGAATACACAGCGGCTATATGCAATGATGCCGGAGAGGGTCCTGGGCGGGATGTGATGTCCGGAGTGGAACTGCTCATAGAGAAAGGCATCGCGGATCCCTCACGAATAGCTGTCTCAGGCTGGTCCTATGGGGGCTTCATGACCACATGGCTTCTAGGTAATTATCCTGACCGCTGGAGGGCAGGTGTTGTCGGAGATGCGGTAACTGACCACTTAGATCAATATGTTCTCAGCGACATTCACTCGGAAGTTGCTACCTACTTCGAAGGATCCCCATTTACAAGCCCCGAGATCCTCCAAACCTACAGGGAACAGACACCCATAACCTACGCAGTCAACATCAAGGCACCCACACTGATACTCCACAACACCGGAGACCAACGTGTACCCATAACAGAGTCTTTCGTGCTCTATCACACCCTCAGGGACAAGGGAGTAAAGACAAAGTTTATCGCCTATCCTATTTCGGGTCACGAGACATCAGATCCTGTACATCAGCGTGATTTAGATAGACGTTTAGTTGCGTGGATAAAAGAACACATAGACTCCCCCTTGAGCATATTAAAGGTTAGATAGAGAGTATGGTTTAGTGTAACCATCTAACACAAACCCTACTACTTATCTACGCGCGCCCAAAATAACGTATCTTTACGCAAATTAATCATCCGAAGGATGCAAGTCTAATTAAAAAACTTTTATAAATATGAGTCCAACGCGCGCGTCTATGTTATTGACATTATTACATTATTAGCCTAATAAATAACAGACATACTGATATTAAATAAATTAGTAAAGACTAAAAAATGTTAATCATTCCATTATTAATATCTAGTTTAGTAATAACTTCATGGAGAATATATGCACAAAAATTCAACATCTTTTATTGGTTAAGGCTACCAGAAAATATTGATGTACAGATTTCGGGAATTTTACTCATATTCGCGATAATTCGTTTTATAAAATATAAAATCATACCTCATCTAAATCCTAATTACTTCACTGCTATAATGCATGACGAAAAAACTAATAATTTTTTATTCAAAGAGTATCAACTCGGGTTAAGGTTCCTAAATTATTATTTAAGTTTTTTAGAGAACAATATTTAGAAAAATTTTTAGATATAAAAGAAAATTATATTGTATTAAATTGTAGTTCTATTTATCAAACATTTTTACTATATAGTACTACTAAAAAAACATAATTTTATCAAAGTTAATTGTATCTAGCGTTAATATAAAAATAAAAATTATCTTAGCTAGTATTTTAAATTCTCAGAATTAGATTTTTAAATATTGTATATTGTGTATTTGCATCTTGAAATAAATTAATTATCAGTAAAATAATATGAATGTAACTTAGAATCACATATTACTATATTTTTTCCTAAAAAAATTGGGATTGCGGGTGATGTCTCCACTGTAGGTGGGGTTCGAATCCCTCCCTCCGCACTTTTGGAACAGAGCTTCAAGTTGCACATAGATTAAAGTGTTTTTATTAGTTGCATCTCACATAATCTCCTGTACA
>JAFGHP010000040.1 GCA_016930055.1 Candidatus Bathyarchaeota archaeon
AAACATTGAATATTCGTTATGCAATTAAATTTTATTTATTAAAAACGTCTAATAGGTTATAGAGAGATTATTTCTTTTAATTCAGTAATCTTATCTATTATCATATATGGTTTTAGGTCACTCATTTTTTCTCTACTATGTGTTCCAGTGGTTAAACCAATAACATAAACCCCTGCTTTTTTACCAGCTTCAAGCCCTATAGTTGTATCCTCTAAAAAAACAGCCTCATTACTCTCTATTCCAAATCGACTAAGGGTTTTTTGAATTATTTCAGGAGAAGGTTTAGGGGAAGACACGTCATTTATGCCTAGAATAAGATCAAAATAATTGAGTATACCTAAATTAGAAAGTAATTCCTTAGCAACATACGACCGTTTAGTTGTAGCAATACTGAGTTTTAATTTATGGGTTTTAAAATGATCAAGGATTTCTATTACTCCTGGCAATAATTTTGTTTTTTTCGAAGCTATATTTACATATATTTGAGGAAATCGATCAAAGCACCATTGAATTTTATTATGTTTATCATTAGGTAAAATTTTTTTGAACATATCATAAAGGGTCTCTCCTATCATACCTTCAATTATTATTGAGGGCTGAGGAGGTTCATTTAGTTCAGCTAAAACTTTGTTGAAAGTCTCAACAATTGCTTCTTTAGAATCAATTAGAACCCCATCCATATCAAAAATAACTAATTTTATCCCAAATAACATATTTAATAACAAATATCTTTACAAGTATTTTATAAATTCGCCAGTAATAATATTATATTTTTTTTGAATATTATTAATACTCTTAAGATACATTAATTTTTTTACGGCGACTATAAGTTTCTACTCCAAAAAGTGCTACAATTATTGCACTAAGGAACATGATAATTGCCATAAAATAGAATGGCATTTGAAGATTGGTTGAATCAGCAATTAATCCAAGAAGTATTGGACCTAAGATGAAGGCAATATCACCAAAAAACCTGAAAACTCCTAAACTGAGCCCACGTGGTTCAGTATCAGTAGCATCAGTAACCATTGCCATTGGAGCTTGTTGAGTGCCTATTGTAGCTATTCCCATAAAAACTGCTGCAAGACTGATTGTAAAATAATCAGTTGTGAAAGGATAAAGTAAACAGGAAATACCAGATAAAAATAGGGCTATCCATGTAATAGATTTTCTACCGAAATAATCAACACAGTATCCAACGGGCATGGTTAAGAACAGATTTGTTATAGAGGCATATGTAAGAATTGTACCAATACTAAATTGATCCAGGTTTAAGACAGTATTAGCATATAGACTTAGCATTGTTCCCCTTATTCCAGTCATTAAGAAAAATGCTGCAAAACTACCAATAGTAGCAATAGCAAAAGCTCTGATTCCTAAGAGATGACGAACATAGCTTAAACTAAAAAAATGGTTGTTTGAATGAATTTTTTTTGGTGGTTCAATTAAAAAAAAGAAGCTAAGAATTGTACTAGCAATACCTGCTATGAAATATGCTAAAAAAGGGGCTCTAATTCCCCACCATTCAGCGACAAATCCACCCACAGTGGGTCCAGTTGACGACCCCAGAAGCATAAATGTAGAGAAATATCCCATTACTCGTCCTCTTTCTTCTGGTTTTAACATATCGGCTAGAATAGAGGTTCTAGCTGTCTGCCACATGCTTGAACCGATTCCTTGTAAAAAACGTAGAATAAGAAACCATGTAAAATCAGGGGCAAAATAATTAAAAAAGGCTCCACCTGCTAAAATTATTGTACCAAAAACTGTTAAACGACGTCCTCCGATTTTATCAGCTAAAATACCCATTGGTATATCAGCGAGTAGTCTTCCAAAAGCATAGATGCTGACAGCTAAACTAACTAATGTATATGAAACACCAAAACTTTTAGCATAAAGAGGAAGACTCGGAGAAACGATGCTCATTCCTAAAAAAACAAAAAAGCTTGGCAAATAAAGCGAAAGGAAATCATTAAGTCTTGAACGTTCAAACAAACATTAACCATCCATAAATAATATTTTAATAATGTAAAATATCATATCAAAGGAATTGATAAAAGTTATCACAATTAAATACCAAAAAAAACAAAAAAACGATTCTCACGGATTTATCCGATAAGAGGTCAACTATTAGGTCTAATACCTTCTAGGTGGCCTATGCTTGGCGAAGCATTCTTGACAGTAGACTGGTCTGCCTTCTGTTGGCTTGAAGGGTACTTCCGCTTCTTTGCCACAGTCAGAACAGATTATCTTATGCATTTCGCGTGGTCCACTGTTGAAACTGCGCCTTTCTCTATATCCCATATATTTCACTCCTTTATGTATAACAGGCTCCCTATAAGATACCAATTATACTGAGACGAAAGCAACATCCTCACCTTTAAACATATGTATTTCTAAAGAGTTAAAACAATCATTTTTTATTTAAGATATATATAACATTGTAATATATGTCAGTGGTTATAATTAAAAATAAATTAAAATGCTTTAATTTAAAAATATTTTCATATAAAATTAGGAGTGAAAATAGTTGGAATACGCCATAGAAACAAGAAAACTAGTAAAAAGGTATCCCACAAAAAGAAGCAGCAGCATGGGTTATGGTCGTGGTAGAGGTATACCCTCTTTCTCAGCATTGATCAACTTGATTCGTGGTAGCTCAGGAGCATACATTGAAGCCCTCAAAGGTATTGACTTACAGATTAAGCCTGGAGAAATATTTGGGATTTTAGGTCCAAATGGTGCAGGAAAATCAACGCTAATAAAAATTCTCTGCACTTTGGTTTTACATGATGGTGGTGAAGTATATGTTAACGGTTACGATCCATCTAAAGAACCTAGTAATGTCCTAAAAAACCTTCAAGCAGTACTTCCAGAAAGCAGAGGCTTCAGTTGGAGGCTTAGCGGAAAACAGAATCTCGAATTTTATGCCCTATTATATGGTTTAGATGATACAGAATCCAAAAAAAGAATTGATTACTTATTAGAATTAACAGAACTAAAGGAACGGGCTGAAGACGGATATCAACGTTATAGTACTGGAATGCAACGCCGACTCCTCTTATGTAGAGCATTAATAAGAGATACACCAATAATCATATTTGATGAACCAACAACAGGATTAGATCCTACAGGTGCAGCGGATTTCAGAGATCTTTTAAAAAATAAATTAGCTTATCAAGAGAAGAAAACTATCTTATTAAGTACACATAATCTTCAAGAAGCACAGGAAATATGTGATAGAATAGCTATATTAGATAAAGGAAAAATATTAGCGTGTGATACACCAGATAATGTAAGGCATCTAGTTATTGAAGAAAGAGAAATAAAAATTGATATTCTACCAATTTTTCCTGATAAAAAATATGACTTATTAGTTAAACAATTAAATGAATTCTCTTATGTCACTGATATTCAACCAGAAACCAATCAGAACGGTAGAATTTTTAGAATTAACATTAGATTAAAAAAGGAACAAGAAATTACAGAGATATTAAAAGTAATATCAGAAAATGAATTAAAAATTAAATCAGTAAATACACAAGAACCTACCCTTGAAGAAGCATTCATACAAATGACAAGGCAGGCCAAAAAAAAGGTTATAAAAGAGGAGGAAACTGGAAAATGAGTGTTTCTATTGCTATAAAACAGATTATTGCATTTACTAAAAGAGACTTTTTTAGTTGGTCGACTTATAAAACAGCGGCAATTACACAAATAATCAGCATATTTATTGGTGTTTTTAGTTGGGGCATTGCAGCTGTTTATGTGAATAGGGATGTTCCCGAAATGTATGGGGGAAGCGATTATATTAGCTTCTTAATAGTTGGAATTACTGTCGGAAACCTAATTATGCCCCTTATTCAAGGAGTTCAAAGACAATTAAATCCATGGACTCTTGAAACAATTCTTATGACAGATATTAAAACACCTGTTTTTGTACTAGGTAATATTATGTGGACTTACATCCTTTCAATCATAAGTTTTATACCTTATTTAGTGATAGGGATCGGTATTTTTGGAGCAAAGTTAAATACAAACATATTAGCAACGGTTTTTTCATTTTTGATATCTTTTGGAATTTTATTAGGATTAGCTATGATATCAACAGGAATGCGAATCGTAACAAAATCTACCGATCCATTAACTTGGGCAATTAATATTCTTCAAAACTTATTCTCAGGAATATCTTTCCCTGTTGTTTACTTAGATACTATCTTTTTCCCAGGAGCTAGTACAATAAGTTGGTTTTTACCACAAACATGGGTTTATCATCTCTGCAGATTATCGATGCTTACAAATCCAAATTTATTAGATCCTAGCATTCAATTTGAATTTTTAAAGGGAACAATATTTGCAGTCTTACTTTTACCTATTGGATACAAATTTTTCTGGTGGGGAGTAAACAGATCAAAAAAAGAAGGCACTCTAGGATGGTATTAAAACCAAGAATAACTTAATGTCAATTTAAAGTTAAATTATTTAATCATATGGGTTTTTTCAATGTTTTTTACTTTTCAGATGAAAAGATTTTTAAAGTTTAGATGCTGAACTGAAAGAAATGAAACCTTTGATTGGTTTAACGTCGAGTTTTAACTGGGAGAATAATCAATACACTCTTCCAGATTCTTATGTGAAAGCAGTTGAGAATAATGGAGGAACAGCAATTATTCTACCTCAAACAATGGAAATTGATACACAACAACTGCTTAAACTTGTAGACGGTATCATACTAACAGGCGGTGTTGACATCGATCCATACCTATACGGGGAACCCCCAATACCTCAACAAGGAAGAATAGATCCAGTAAGAGACCATTTTGAAATTAAAATAACTAAAGAAGCAATTGAAGCAGATAAACCAGTATTAGCTATATGTAGAGGTTGTCAAGTCCTAAATGTAGCAGCAGGAGGAACCTTATATCAAGACATAAATGCGCAGATAAAAGGCAGTTTAAAACATTCAGGTCAAGCACCATCTTATTATGCAAGTCACCCAGTTAAATTAGCTGAAAAATCAAAACTTGCAGAGATTTTTAATGCAACAAGCACACGAGTTAACAGCTTCCACCATCAAGGAGTAAAAAAAATAGGTACAGATTTAGAAGCAACAGCATGGGCAGATGATGAAACAGTTGAAGCAATTGAACATAAAACCAAAAAATACATTATAGGTGTCCAATGGCACCCAGAACGAATGCTAGAAAGCGAACAAAACAAAATATTTAAAAAATTCATCGAAAAAATAATAGAATTAAAAAAATAAAATCTTATAATTTAATCTAATTTTTGGTTTCAGGAATTTAACTATTTAGAAAAATACATGGAGAGCTTATGGAAGATCAAAAGCTTATACTAACAACCGAAATTAATATGATTTATTTGGTTTAAATTCAATTAATTAATCATCTACTTTTAATAAATTTATTAAAAATTAATGTTTTTTGAGATAATAAATATAGATATATTATAGTTGAAAAATGCTGGATTTAACATATTTCTTAATAATATAAATTTTTTTATGTGATAATTTAGGGAATTTTAATATAGATAGAAAATAAATACAAGTTTAAATATTAGTTATTAGGATATGTGGGATTAGGTCTGCCGGTTGGTTGAAGCAGAAGGTATAGTAATTTTACTTTCGTCAACGTTAATACTTGCGTATATTAGTGATTTATTTTATAATAGGACAAAAATACCGGATATTATATGGTTGCTGTTTTTTGGGATTATGTTAGGTCCAGTTTTAAATGTGTTTGAGAAAAGTTATTTTCTTTCATTCTCGGATTTAATGAGTATTCTTGCGCTTGGTATAATTTTGTTTGATGCTGGATACAACATCGATTATAAGTCTTTGATAAAAGTTATGGGTAAATCTCTATTATTAGCGGTTGCTAGTTTTGTTTCAATTCTGGTTATTGTTGGTTCAGTTTTACGAATTTTTATGTATAGTCAATTTACTCTTATTGATTCATTATTACTATCTTCTATGATTAGTGGTACTAGTACAATTGCTGTAATCAGTATTTTAAACAACATGAAAAAACTTGACATAAATCTAAGTAATTCATATACTCTATTAGTGATGGAATCAGTTGTATCTGACCCAATTTGTATTGTAGCAGCCATAACGTTAATAAAAATTAAAATGTTAGCAAATATGTCAGTCACTGAAAGCTTCCTAAACATCTTTAACGCATTTATTACTTCCGCAATCATCGGATTATTAGGTGGTTTATTATGGGCTTTCATTTTAAATAAATTAAATAATAAAAAATATAGTTACATTACTACTCTTGCAGTAATGTTTCCTCTCTATCTTCTAGCAGAACAACTTTCAGGAAGCGGTGGGGGACCAATTACAGCATTATTATTTGGTCTAGGCATGAATAACTGTAATAATGTTTGGAATAGATTAGGAATAAAAGAACCAAATTGTGTAGATTTAAACCAAATACGTGTGTTCCACGAAGAAATAACTCACTTCATAAAATCTTTCTTCTTCGTATATGTGGGTTTAATCGTAAACATTAATTTAGATATGATAATTATCGGAATAATTGTATCAGGTTTCATTTTAGTTATAAGATATGTAATAGTTGATGGATTATCAAAGATTGTGAAATTTGAGTTAGAAGAAATTATTTTGTCAAGAATAATTTTTTCACAAGGATTACCTGCATTAGTAATGTCTCAATTACCAAGAATTTTTGATAAAAATCAGACTTTCTTTAAAAATCCAGAAATTTTTGTAAGCATCTGTGTACCAGTTGTGTTAATAACAGTAATGTATAATGCAATTCTTGGCCCAATGCTTGTTAAAAACCAATTTAAACAAAATGGAATATCATCAGAAAATAAAGAAGGTCTTTAAAAAGATTAAAATTTTAAATTTATTTTAAAATTTTTTAAGAAATGTAAGAAAGTTTAATATATAATAGACAAATGTGATGTTGATGCACTATGAGTTTTTATAAAAAACTAGGTGTAAGAAGAGTAATCAACGCAGCGTTTTGTTTAACAGATTTGGGTGGATCAAGACTATCAAAAGAAATTCAACAGGCTTGGCTTGAAGCAAACGATAATTTTGTAGAAATGAAACAGCTTGAAGAAAAAGCTGGTGAATTCCTAGCAAAAATAACGGGAGCAGAAGCTGCATATGTATCAACAGGTGCTTTTTCATGCCTCACTTTGAGTGCAGCTGCTTGCATAACAAGAAATGATGTAGAAAAAATGAGGAAATTACCTCATACAACTGGAATGAAGAACCAAATTTTGGTTCAAGCAAATCTTAGAAGTACATTCGATAGATCTTTAGAAATTCCAGGTGGGATAATAGTACCAGTTGGTGACAAAGAAAATGGATGTACAGCTGAAGAATTTGAAGCAGCTATTAACGAAAACGTAGTTGCTATAGATTATCTTGCTATGCTAGATTCTATTCGACCAAATACTTTACCTTTAAGCAAAATTATTGAAATTGGCCACAAACATGGTGTTCCCATAATTGTTGATGCAGCTGGTCAAACCTATCCTCTTGATAGAGTTACGAGTCTAATTGCCATGGGTTCAGATCTAGTATGTTATAGCGGTAAATATTTCGGAGGTCCACAATCAACAGGTTTTGTTTGTGGCAAAAAAGAGTATGTTGATGCTGTTGTGCAAAACAGTTTTGTTGGAAATGGTAGTTGGATTGGTAGAGGTTACAAGATAGATAGACAGGAGATCATAGCACTTTTGTATGCTGTTGAAAACTGGATGAAAATGGATCACGAAAAAGAAAGACTAGAGCCAGCAGTGAAAAGACAAAAATACATTATTGAAAACCTTAAAGGAGTACCAGGAATAAAATGTGAAGCTCAACCCTATGTTTATCATGTTGTAGGAATAACCGCTATATTAGATAAGACGCCTGAAGAAACTGCTGCTATTGTAAAGAAATTTAGAGAAGATGACCCTGCAATATGGTTCAGAATGCAAAGAGGAAATAGCTTCTTAATAAATACACTAATGTTAAAAGACGGCGAGGAAAAAGAAATAGTTGACAAAATAAAAGCTACTTTCAAGTAGAAAACTCACTTAAATTTATTTTTTAAATTTCAAATTTTTTTTAAGTCGAAAGCAAATTAATTTTTAATAGACTAGGAATAATAAATAAGTGTAACATTTTAAGGTGAAAAAATTGGTTTGGAAGGCTTATTTCGAAATAATTAGACCTTCTGGATGCATTTTTATATCAATAATTGTTTTAATTGGACAAATTTTAACACTTAATTGTTTACCAAATGTTGGAATCGGTTTTCCTGCAGTTTTAACTAGTTTTTTACTAACTGCATCTAGTTTTACTATTAACGATTATTACGATTATGAGATAGATAAAGTAAATACTCCTTGGAGAACCTTACCATCTAAAAAAATGGATAAAAATAGGGCTATACAATATGGAATTTTTTTAGCATTTATTGGATTAATGTTTGCTCTTTTTAATACATTTTATTCATCATTAGTCGCATTAGGATCATATTTTATATCAATAATATACATAATAAAAGGTAAAAAATTTGGTTTTTTAGGTAATTTGATGGTTTCTTTTACAATTGCTTCAAGTTTTATTTTTGGATCTTTATCTGTAAATAATAGAATAAACTCATTAGTCCTACATATTTCAATTATTAGCTTTTTTTATATTTTGGGAGGAGAAATTATTCAATCAATTTCTGATGCAGAAGGAGATAAAATAGCAGATGTAAAAAGTATTGCACTTGTTCATGGTTACAAATATGCTTCTTTACTAGCATCAGTTTGTTATATAATAACAGCTTTTGCAGGAGCTTATTTTGCATATTATTATAGTAAAAATTTAGAAACATTCTCTCCATTTATAATATTAAGCACAATTTTGATTTTATCTTATATATTAATTCCTCTAATTAAAGAACCAAATAAGAGAACTGCAAAAGAAACAAGAAAAAAAATTAATTATATAGCTTTTTTAATTATTATTGTCTTACTATTTTATAGTTGTTTTAGATGAATTTTACTAAAAAATAATTTTTTTGCCAACTTCAATGTTTATAGTGTTATTATATTTTTTATTAAAGTACTCGGTTGATTCTGTGTGTATTGGTATAATTTTTTTGGGTTGAATTAAATCTATGTTTTTAAAGATTTCTGGTCCTGATGCGTGACCTGATGCGTGTATTTGATGAGGCCCATCGATTTTAAAGAGATTTAACCAATTTTGTACTCTTTTTTCATCCAAATTCATCTCCTCGTCGAAGGGTTCACAAACGGATCTAATGTATCTGCTACCTTTGTTAGGTTTGATATCAATTAATTCATTTAACAAGAAATAGTTGCAGTAAAACATGTATTCTCTTTGATTTGATTTAATGTCTCTAAAGTTGAGCACATTCCCTTTTTCGAGATACGCTCTCTCCCATTTATCATAGTCCTGCAAAATAAGATCTTGAGGGTAATCATCTCTTCCTATTAGACCCCAATTTTTTTTCTCTGCGAAGAAGCAGAGATTCTGATCATTTATTGAAGGATAATCTTTTCCTGTAAAAGATAATTGATTTAAAAGATATGCTTGCTTCAAATCTAAAACAAGTTTCTTATCTACTTCTTTAGCAACCATTTGGAAAGTCTTTAAACGGGCTGTGTCTCGTGATGGAAAATTGATTAATGTAAGTTCTTTTGTGTTTTTAACAATTTCACTTACTTTATCGAAGACATTTTGTTCAGTATTCCCTTTTACTTCATTTACTCTTGTACCTTCAGTAATTAAAATATCAACACCTTCGTCGATTGCTGCATCAACCATGCTAATTGTTGATTCCGAACGATAACCATGAAACCGATAGTCACCAGTATACAATATGTTTCCTTGTGAAGTATAGATTAAAAATGCGGTTGACCCAGGTAAACTGTGATCAACTTCATAAGGAGTTACCTCTATTGAGTCGATTTTAAATTTCTCACCAAAATTAAAGGTTTTAAGGCTTCTAGGAGTTTTTGCTACTTCACCAATAATTTTTGTGTAACCACTTCCATCTTTTTTAGGTTTAAACTCGAAAGAACATGAATAATTGCAGAAATCTTTGAATCCACCTGAACCTGTAACCTCAAGAGTATTCAAAATAGCTTTCGTTTCAGGACTAACATAAATTGGTACATCTTTTCTTAAATGATGAATGAACGCAGCGTGATCAGCGTGAGCATGAGTAATAAGTACAGCATCTAATCCTCTTTCTTCTTGAGACCACCTTGCATGTTTAATATAATCTTCTCTATAAATTCCTTTTAATTTTGGTAAAAGACCTACAGCAATAAAATCTTCCAGACAGTTACACTTCCTGGGCTGAAGAAACTCGGAAAAATATTTTCCTGATTGATTGAAACTCATACCAAAATCAAGCATTACCCTTGTACCTTTATCATCTAAGAGAATCTTGTTTCCACCAATCTCGTCAACCCCACCATAAAAGGTTAAAGAACTCAAATGTATCCATTAAAAGAATATAAAATAAATATATCAAGTAAACGCATAATAGTTTTGAATTAGATCCATAAATTAATAGTAGTTTTAATATTAAAATAATAATTCTTACGGTTTTATTAGAAATATGATTATTTTGAACAG
>JAFGHP010000041.1 GCA_016930055.1 Candidatus Bathyarchaeota archaeon
ACCTTCAACGATAATCTCAACACCTGCATCACCTAAATTTATAACATATCCATTGAGATTATTAGCAACAGCCATTCTGTATATAAATGGACGGAAACCTACACCTTGTACTCTTCCAGTTATTGTTATTTTCGCTTTCCGTCTAGTCAATAAATATCAGCATTATTTTGAATTGCATAATTTAAACTAATGTAAATATTGAAAAGAGTTTATAAAAAAACAATCTCCGAAATATTGAATTGATTCAAAATAAAAACATCATTATAATAGATCTGGATTATCTCTAAATTCGTAACTGTAATTAATAAGTAATTACTAATCATATTAGATACTTAATGGAATTAGTCTTTACAACGTTAGCTTTATTCCTAGTAACAATAGTAGCAAGCTACATATTCTATCAGCGTATAAAAATGGCTCAACTCGAATATGAAGATAGTAAGGACACAGTAAGAAACATAACGTTTGGTTTTACTAGACAGGTAAAAAAAATTGAACATGAGATTAATAAAATAGAACGAGACACTATTCAAGTAAAAAATATTGCTAATGAAGCTCTCTCGTCTAGAAAAAATTATAATGAGGCAACATTACTCGGACTTGAAAAAATTAAAGAGTTATCCGACCGTGTAAATGGCATTGAAGAGACTATTGATATAATGAAGAAAGATCTTTCAAAAATTGCTTCACAGCCTAAGGTGGTCATCCCAGTACAGAGTTCTGTAGAAGCACCTATACCTGTACAGAGTGAGGATATTTTACAAGAGCTTACTGATACAGAGCTTGAAGTTCTTAAAATGATAGTTGATTTTGGAGAGGGCACTGTTCCTGAGATAAAGGAAAGAATTGATAAGACTCGTGAGCACACAGCAAGATTACTCAAAAAACTTTACGATAAAGGGTTCATTGATCGTAATACAAGTAGTATGCCTTATCGATATAGTATAAGAAAAGAAATTCGTGATCTTATTATGGAGCAAGGAGAGGCTTCATCAATAAGTCTCTAAATTCAAATACTTTAGATGTATTATTCTCCTCTATGGAAACTACATCATGGGAAAAGGCGCCTCGATTTGAGCCTGTATCAGGAGTAGATATTAGAATAATCGGAAACGGAATGAATGCAACAATGTGTTACATAAAAATTCAGCCAGGTGCTGTTGTAGATTGGCATGGCCATAACCAAGAACAAATGGGTACACTAATCAATGGATCTGGTGAACTTTCTTCTGGAGGAAAAACTATTAAAGCCAAGTCTGGCTCAGCATGGTTAATCCCACCGAACGAGGAACATAAGTTTGTGACTACGGGTGATGAACCCGCTGTAATAATTGAGACATTCGCGCCGGCAAGAGTAGATTACATCATTAAAGTACGTTAATAGATCAAATTTGACTGAAGAATATCTACAAGTGATCCAGAGAGTATTGGCTCAAGGTTATCAACTCAGCCCTGACGTTTTTACTCTTTTACGAAATAAAAGCGTTGAAGAAGCTACACAATTAGTAAATGATGCTATTAAAAGAGCTTCTTCTAACTCAGACTTATTTATACTTGATTTAGATTTATTTGAAAAACCACTTAAACCATCTTTAAAAATTATCCCTTATGCTGCAACCACAAAAGGATTTTTTGAAATACACTATCCTGAAGAGGTGAAAAGCATTGGTAGTGCTGATGGATATATTGATTATTTTAACAGCCGACTTTCCCAATTAGAGTCTATTATTAAAAGAAGAATTGATCTAAGAGACGTGATTTCATTATCTCAAGCTGTTAAACTTCCCTTAAACACTAAATTTAAGACTATAGGAATAGTTACAAGCAAAAGAGCGAGAAATAATAGATTATTTTTGGATTTAGAGGATAAAGATACTTTTACTACTGTAATGGTTTCTGGAAATGAAATTTTAAAAAAAGGTCTAGAGGTATTAGAAGATCAAGTAATATGTGTTGAGGGGCTAAGATATCGAGAAGATCTGATAATTGCTAATGAACTAATATGGCCAGATGTTCCTATGCATGAACTGGGACGAAGTAATGAAAATGTATCAGTTGTGTTTATAGGAGATGTGCATATTGGAAGTAAATATTTTAGGAAAGATTTATTCGAAAAGTTCTTACGGTGGATGAATCAAGAACTTGGCCCTAATCCAAGTCGAAACCTAGCTTCCCAGGTTAAGTATCTAGTAATAGCTGGAGATCTTGTTGATGGTATTGGTATCTACCCTGAACAGATAGACGAACTTACTATATACAATCAAAAGGAACAATACGAAGAAGCAGCTCGACTCTTAGAGAATATTCCTGAACATATTGAGATAATAATCATTCCGGGTAATCATGATGCTGTGAGAAAAAGTCTGCCCCAACCAGCCGTACCAGAAAAATATGCCAAGAGACTTTACTCTAATCCTCGAATCCATATGGCGCCTAATCCTATCTATTTAACTCTAAATGGTGTTAAGATTTTTGTTGCACATGGTACAGCACTGACAGATATTCTTGGTTCAACACCAGGTCACGATTTCCACAATCCCATAACGGCTGTTGAATTACTAGTTAAATGTAGACATATTG
>JAFGHP010000042.1 GCA_016930055.1 Candidatus Bathyarchaeota archaeon
ATTGATATTTATATTAAAAGCAACTGCTCTACTCGGTACTCGCTCATTTGCTGCAGAGATTTCAACAACTAAACCTTCATCATGGATATTAATTTTTTTTAAATAAAATACTGCATATAATTCAATACATAAACCTAATGAGGCAATCATTAACTTACCCGCTCTAGGGTCTTCTATTTGGTTTTTTCATCTAATTTGCCAGTAATTACTGTGAAGCCATCAATTTCTGCCTTCAGTTTAAGTCCTTCAACACGTGAAATTTTGATGCTCAAGTTTATCCTCATTCACTATTCTTGTTTAAATTTTTGATCTTTAGAATATAGAAAACAATTAACATCAGTTATGATTAGAAGTACATAATGGGCTTTAGTGGAGCAATAAATTTAGATCCAGTTTGGCAATATATGGCTAAAGCATCTTCAGCTATTACTTCAGGTCAATTAGATGAAGCTGAATACTGGGCTAGAATGGCTGTAAACTCTGATCCAAGCCTAGGTGAGCCTTTAATAATTTTATGTGATATACTTGAAAAGTGTGGTAAAAAAACCGAAGCTGATGCTATTTATAAACAAAGTGCATTGAGTCATCCAAACGATGATGCTATTATGAGTGTTTATTCAAACTTTCTTTTAAGGAATGGGAGAATTGATGAAGCTGAAACGTATATTAGAAGAGCTTTATTGATTGCATCTGATCGTTCAGCTTATAGAACAATTTATGCTTCAATACTTCAGCAAAAAGGAGTACTCGATAGAGCTCTAGATAATGCGAGGCTAGCTGTGCAGCTAGATCCAAAATCAGGTGACGCACAATCAATTTTAGGTATTTTATTATGGCAAAAAGGAAAATATCAAGAAGCAATTGAGCCAATCAAAAAAGCTTTAGAGCTTAAACCAAAAGACGCAAGAACTCACTTAAATTACGCAGGAGTTCTTGAAAGCCTTGGTAACTACAAAGAAGCTGAAACTTATTATAAAAAAGCATTAGAGCTGAGACCAGATTGGATTGAAGCAAAAGAAAGATATGAAAAAATAAAAAAATATTTAGATAAAGAAAATGAAGTAAAAATAATTTTAACTAGTGCAAAAAAATTTAAAGAAGAAGGAAAATTTGATGAAGCAGAAGAATTGTATAAAAAAACTATTGAATTAAAACCTGATTATACAGAATGTTTTAATGACTATGGTGTTTTTCTATGGGAAAGAAATCGATTATTTGAAGCTGAAGTAAATTTAAAGAAAGCAGCTGAATTAGGACCTAATTGGGTTTCTTCCCAATATAATACTGCTTTATTGTTAACTGTTTTAGAAAAATATGTTGAATCTGAGACTTATTATGAAAAAACATTGGCTCTTTATCCCGGATTCGCCGATGCACATTTTTGGTATGCAAACGTACTCTTTAAAATGCGTATTTATGGAAAAGCTGAAGAACATTATAAAAAAGCAATAGAACTTCGCCCAGAATATAAAAAAGCACATGAAAATTATGCTTATCTTTTGAAAGTACAAGGAAAAAATTCTGAATATGAAGAACAAATAAAGTTAAGCAAATAAAAACTTCAACTTGAAAAACTTCTAGATGATTATCAAATTGAAACCGTGTAACAAGATATTATTGTTGCTTATCACTACCTACCAGTGATAAGAAAAAAGTTGACCACGAAATAAATTAAAAAATTTCAGGAATAAATTTTTTAACACAAAAAACTTGTTTTCATGCAGCTTTAATGGGTCAAAGATATAAACCTCGTCTAATTTATGTTGGTAAGATGCCTCGATAGCTCAGCCTGGTAGAGCGGCAGCCTTGTAAGCTGTAGGTCGCGGGTCCAAGTCCCGCCCGAGGCTCCATAAAAAATATCTAATAAAATATTTTCATAGATACACTTTGTTTTTATTTTTTTGATAGTAAGAAAATTATTGTAATTTAAGTTGTTTAGAATTTTCTTTATCTATTGTTTTTTCTTTTTTAGGGCTTCTAGATTTTTTATTTTTTTCTTCTAAACTTAGAGGTTTTACTTTCTTAGTGTTTTTTGTTACCGATGTTTTTTCAATAGAAACAGGTTTTTTAGAACCTTTTTTTTCTATTTTTATTTTGTTGCTTTTTTCACCTTTTTTTTGTGTCTTTTTAGGTTTTTTTGTACCATTTGATTTTTTTTGAGGTTTTTGTTTTTTTGTTTTTTCTATTTGTGATTCAATTTTGCTTGGATTTATTAACTCTATTTTTTCTGAATGGAGTTTTGATATATGTCTCTTTAAGCTTGCTTGACTATTAAGAATTTTATTACAATAAGGACATGGAATATTTACTGATAAAAATTCCACTTCTTTCCCCAAATATTCTTTACGATATTTGGATGATAATTGTTCAGCTTCTTCATAACTAATTTTTAAATCATTTTTTATTACTATTCCTATTGTTATGTTAAAAGTATCAAACCTGTCAGCATCTCTCATTATACCTATTTCTCGAACAGAGCCTTTAATTTTTAAATCCTCTACAGACACGGCATCACTTCTTGAGTTTAATGGAGTTCTTTATTTGTGAAATCGCATTAATGGTTTAAAAGTATGTTTATACTATTATAATTAAATCTTTATGAATTAACTCAATATATCTCCAAACTAAAATTTTTAATTTTTTAGTTATTTTAAATTTTTCCTTTTTTAAAGTTATCAATCATTACGTCTATAAGTCTTCGTTTATCTAATGATTTATAGAGTTGAATAAGATGCAGTATAGAACTTTTGGTAAACTTGATTGGAAAGTTTCTGCTTTAGGCTTTGGAGCAATGAGACTGCCTATTTTAGATGGGGATACTTCAAAAATAGATGAACCTTTAGCCATTGAAATGATAAGATATGCCATTGATCACGGCGTAAATTATGTCGATTCTGCTTATGGTTATCATCGTGGGAATAGTGAAGTAGTTGTTGGAAAAGCTTTGAAAGACGGTTATCGTCAAAAAATTCGCGTTGCTACAAAAATGCCTGTTTGGATGATTAATGGTCACGAAGATATGGAACGCTGTTTTAATGAACAACGAGAAAAATTACAGGTTGAAAAGATAGATTTCTATTTACTGCATGGATTAAATAAGGATCGATGGCCAAAAATTAAGGATCTTGGAGTATTTCCATGGGCTGAAGAAAAGAAAAATGAAGGAAAAATTGGTCATCTTGGTTTTAGCTTCCACGACGATTTAACTTTATTTAAAGAAATAGTTGATAGTTATAGTTGGGATTTCTGTCAAATACAATATAATTATATGGATGAAAATTTCCAAGCAGGCGTAAATGGTTTAAAATATGCCGCATCAAAAGGACTGGGCGTTGTAATAATGGAACCTATAGCTGGTGGAAGACTAGCTATAACTCCACCACCTGAAATACAGGATTTATGGAATACATCAAAAATTAAAAGAAAACCACCAGAATGGGCACTTCAATGGGTATGGAATCAACCAGAAGTCAGTGTTGTATTAAGTGGAATGAGTAAAATGGAACACGTAATAGAAAACGTTGCTAGTGCTGAACGATCTGGTAAAAACCATCTTTCAAAAGATGAACTTGATTTAATTTCAAAGGTTGCTACTAAATACAGAGAATTAGGTCCTATTGGTTGTACTGGTTGTCGATACTGTATGCCTTGTCCAAGCGGTGTAAGTATTCCAGATATATTTAGTTATTATAACGAATATTTCGCAAAAGACAGAGATAGTGCTGTAATAAAACGTTATAAAGAAACAGTGAAACCAGAAAATTATGCAAAAAACTGTGTCAAATGTGGAAAATGTGAAGAACTTTGCCCACAAAACCTGCCTATTAGAGAACTACTAAGAACTGCAAGTCAAACCCTTGAAAGTGAACGCTAATCGTTACCTTAAAAATATTTAAACAATTTATATTATTTTTTAATAAAAAGAAAATGGATAGATGGTATCAAGAATTCTAGTTTGATTACAATTCAATTCTTCTGGGCACCACCTCCCCCAAAAATTATGTAATTAGATTTTTTATTTAGTTTTATGGATTAGGCAACTAGATTATTTTGTAATATTTTTCATATTTTATGAATATTTAAATTAATTTTAAATCATCTTTTTAACATAAAAATGTTTTAATAAAAACTATTTTGAAAAATAATTTTTAAAAATAAAAAAAGATTACTAAATAAATCAAACTGTATCTATTTCATAACTAAAAATTTAATTTTTAGATTAAACTAGTATAATTATTTTAGTAAAAAATTACTTCTATTTAATATACTTCTACGAAAAGATATCTATGTTATTTTTATTAATTTTAATCAGTTTTTAGATATGCTCTTATTATAAACTCATCACTAACTGGCCAATCTTCGTATGGTAGGGTAATATTGTATTTGGGTAGATAGATGTATCGTGTGCTTGTAGAAACTTTTCCTATCTGAGTCACAATATCCATGCCTTTAATAACTTTACCAAATACCGCGTATCCCATATTTGTTGAACTATAATCAAGGTCTTTACTGTTATCAACTAAATTTATGAAAAACTGGGAGGTTGCACTATTAGCATCGCTTGTCCTTGCCATAGCTATTGTGCCTGCTTTGTTGCTTAATCCTTTATTTGATTCGAGTTGAATGGGGTCATGGGTTGGTTTTTCTGTTCCATTCGCAGCGAATCCCCCTCCCTGAATAACAAAACCAGATATCACTCTATGGAAAACCGTGTTATTGTAATGCCCTTCGTTAACATATCTTACAAAGTTCTCTACAGTAATGGGTGCTTTATCTCTATATAGTTCGACTTCTATTATCCCCCTGTTTGTTTCAAATACAACGACTTCTGTTGGTTTATTATCCAGTAATAAAGGTAATATTGAAATCATTACTGATCCAATCAAAATGAATATTATTACCAATGATAATATGGTCTTTCTATTCAGCTTCATTAGTCACAAAATAACATCTTCTTACAAAAAAAGGATTCTAATTTTTTTATAATTTATTTTAATCCTGTTTAACACGACACAAAAAACATATTATAAAAATTTATATCATTTATTAATTTGACAATTTTAAAACCCATACTTTTAATTGAACCATTTAATTAGATAAAATCTTATATTACATGTATTATGAAATTAATTATATTGTCCGAACAGACTATGAAAGAGATGGCTGAGCTTCTTCGGAAAGGGGCAAAGATGTTAAGTATAAGTTGCCCAGAATGTAGCAGTCCATTATTCCAAATGAAAAATGGTGAAATTTACTGTTCAAAATGTAAAAAAAACATAAAAATTGTTGACGAAAAAGAAAACATTGATCAACTCGAAATAAATATCAAACTTCAGAACACAATATTAGAAAAAATTAAATTGCTTGAAAAAGCGTTAAAATTTGAAGAAGATCTTAACAAAATTAACGATATCACAACAACAATATCTTATCTTTTAGATATTTTAAAAAAAATAAATGAATTTAAAAAATAATAAATTAAGATAAATTCAGTTTAAATCGTGTTTCAAATATGCTTATAATTTCTTTTTTAACTTCTTCAATTGTTTTTAAAGTATCAATTTTTACCATTTCTCCCCCATCAGCAAACTTTATGTAGATTTCCCTAACTTTTCTAAGGTAATCATTATTTTCGAAAATTGTTAAGTTTCTTCCAGAGACTCTAATCAGGCTTGCATCTGGATCAATATCTAGAAGTATTACCAAGTCTGGTTTTAATATGTTTTTTTGCAGAGTTTTTAACCATTCTAGATTGACACCTGAAGCCCCTTGATAAGCATAAGTTGAGTGATAAAATCTATCACAAATAACGTTTATTCCTTGTTCCAAATAGCTTTGTATTCTTTTAGAATGTTCTACTCTATCTGCTGTAAATAATAATGCTTCAGTTTCTGGAGATAGATATCTATCTCCTGCTTCAGCATAATTTCTAATCATTCCACCTATAATATTATCTGTTGGTTCTCTTTCTATGATTACATCTATACCTGATTTTTTTAATTTAGTAATTAAAAGTTCGATTTGAGTCGATTTGCCGCTACCATCGACTCCTTCAAACACTACAAAAAAACCATTACGAGACATACATATGTGAAAATGGGGGGTATTTGATAAATCCTTTCCGTGTTAGAGTTGGAATTGATCTCTCTTGTATTTTGATAAAAATTCGCCTTTACCATTCTTTACTAAGATCATATCTTCAACGCGAAGATAATATTCTCCTTTTTGCCATATTTTTGGTTCAACGCAGAATACCATTCCATCAATTAGCTCTTGGGTAGAATCTGGACGTAACCATGGGTCTTCATGTACTTCAACACCTATCTGATGACCAACATTACCTGTTTTAAGTCTAGCTCTTAAAAATTCTCCATATCCTTCTTTATCTAAACTTTTTTCGATATGGGGGAAAATATCACAACAACGTTTAATTTCTTTTCCAATAGCATCACATGCAGAAACGACAGCAGCCTGCAGGACTTCGTATCCTTTTTTAATTTGTTGAGGTGCAGTTCCCCAGTAAAAGCTTCTACCCCAATCGCTGCAATAACCATCTACAACGAATCCTACATCGAATGCTATACTTGTTCCTTTTTGGAGGCCTGCATCTTTTGGATATATGAATGGATCATCAGAGGGGATTGTTCCACTTTTCAAGTATCCTCCAGTTAAGCCAAAACTAATATCGCTTGCTCCAAGTCCTCGACCCATCATTTCCATCATAATTGTTAAATTTCTTTGTGTCAAACCGTCTTGAATTCTTTCAATGATTACTTCCATTACTTGGTCCGTCAATTCAGCTGCTTTTTTTAATTTGATTATTTCTTCTTGTTCTTTGATCATTCTTATATCATCAAGAAGGTTTTCTCCGACCCTAAACTTCGCACCAGCTGTTGCTCTAGCTAAATCAACACACGTGCTTCCCCAACAAAAATTACCTACTGCAACTTTGCTCATATTTCCTCCAAGATCGTCAACAACTTTTTTTATTGTCTCTGTTTGGGGTTGGCCATATGGGATTATTCTAATATCTTTGATCCAACAGTCTGAAGCTGCATTAGCTGATGATCCAGATAACACAAGTATCGGGTCTCCTTTCTGAGGTACAAAGACATTATCTTCTGCATGTAACAAATCTCGTCCTCGTCGCCACTCCACACGTGTACCGGTTAGATATTGAAAATCAGGACTAGCACCATAAACAACGAGATCTAAACCATTTTCCTCCATCTTACTCTGAAGGCTTCTGAGTCTCCTCCTAAAATCCATGAAATCTTATTCACCTTTTTATTGATAAATTAATTGTTCTCCATAATCAATATTTTGTTTATTTTATTAAAATAATTGTATTATAAACTCAATTTAAGATCCTTAAAAACATTTTTTACAATAAACATTATTAGATTTTCACTCTTTAGCAATTTATTTTATGTTTTGAGTATAATTTTTAAATAAATATTATATATTAAAGTGTTTCAATAATACCTTCATCAGCTTTTACTGAGATCTTCATACCGTTTTTAAGTACTTTAATTGGATCTAAATTAGTTTTGTCTATTAAAGGTATTTCAGATATAACACAACCTGTCGCCAGTATTGCTTCTGTTTCTTTATTAATTATAGCAATTGGAGCTGTACCTAATTTTTTCATTCTATAAATAACATAACTTCCTACTGTACTGCCTTTTCCTGTCGGAAAAACAAAAATTTTGCCACTAATTTTTTTTCCATAAGCTGAATGATTGGGTTCAACAATTTTACCTGATTCAGGATCAACACCTCCATAAAAGCTCACTGGGTCTTCGCTAACAATAACTTCTCCTTCAGCATATCCCCCTACAATTTTTCTTCCTTTTAAAATCATTTTAAAGCCTCTGTTATTAATTCGTTTACTGTTCCCATCTTTGTTTTTATACCCATATTAGTACAATATTGAGCTGCTTTGAAGCTGTTTGTCGCTATTTCTTTCCATCCCATCTCTTTCAATGGTGCAACTACCATACAGGTATCAACATATACAAACCCGCCTGAATCTTCTATCTCCTTTACAAAACCTAATTTTTCAGCTTCATTATATACTCCTTTACTAGTAAAGGCCATGACTTTTCCTTTTAATTTATCATTTCTGACAAGTTTTGCTGCTTCATTAAGTTCTTTTAGACTACAATGAGGGCATCCTAAACATATTATTGGATCTTTTATATCGCAGCTCATTTTTTCTTTTGCTTCATATATGTCGCGTTCTTCTATTACTATTTTTTCTAATCCTTTAGTAAATTGATTCATTGACTTTGATTCAGGAGTAATTCCTTCTCCATGCCATAATGCAATTCCTCCGCTTGTCGCACAAGCTGCGCCGAGGGTTTTCAATGACTCAAGATCAGGTTTTCCTAAACCTTTATAATAAGGAACCATTGTTCCAAGAATTTTACCCGTAACATAACCAACCGCACTGTAATCTAATCTACTCGTTAATTCCGTTTTTACTTCAACTACTTTTTTTGGTCTTCTGTTCTCCTCTAATCTATATTCGTAAAGCGGCGTTAAACCAGTTATTGCACTCGCGATTGATGTTGGTCCTGACTCTCTATTTGTTCTTGCACCTAATACAGAATTCGAATAACAAACAGCAGAAGACTCCGCCCAAGCGATCTGAGAGCCAAATTTGGGAACATGACCAACCAAATAAGGCGTACAAGTACAAGTTGGTTCAACTCCTAAACTTTCAAATGCTTTTATTACTCTCAACTGACCTAAAGCGAAATCTTCTGGGACTCCCATTTTATCCCATTTTTTCAAGTCCATGCCAGCAGGGTTTAAAGTGGATTTAATTTTTATTTTGGCATCAAGTTTTACTAAATCTTCTAACCATTCTACTCCTGCTTCTCCCAGGTTTTTATAACTAACACCTGAAATATGGGCACTTACAACAGGAATTAATTTCTCAGCCTCAAAAACATCTCCCAGAGATACTAAAAGTTTCAATGCTTTAGCGACCCCTGGTCCTTGCTCGCCTTCGAGCATTTTTTCTTGATCCCTGGTTAGATACATAACATAGGGGTAATGTTAAGCCAAAAATAAAAATGGTTGCTAAGAATATTTTTTAATAATGGCTTCTACACGATCATTTCTTGGAATTTCTGCTTTCATAAATTTTTCTTTTGGTTTACCTAAAGGACGAGTAGCGTCAAAACCTATTTTGCATCCCAGTTCTGTTTGCTGGTCCGCAGTTGGATCGAGGCTACTTACACGTGTATTTGGAATAATTAAGAGATCCTCGTCTCCTTTAAACCTCGTAGCTATGGCCCATTCAACTTCTCTCATGTTAAATGGATCAATATCAGTGTCTACAACAACTGCATGTTTTAAGCTAGGATGAGCACTGAACATTGCCATAAGCATATTTTTAGGATCTCCTTCTCTCACTTTATCGAAACTGACTACACAATGTAACCACCCGTTTCCTCCTAAAGTCATATTTACTCCTTTAACTGTTGGTACAATGTTTTGGCAATACTCCCATATACGTACTTCCGGTGGCATACCCATGAGCAACATATGTTCTGAACCGCTTGGCAAAAGCGCTTGATAAATATAGTCTCTACGATGCATAACCCCAATTAATTCAACAATTGGTTGTTGCCTTTTAACATCAAATGTGCCTGTTAAATCCACAAAAGGACCCTCAGCTACATTTTCGTTTAAATGTATTTTACACTCTAAAACAAGCTCGGCATCAGCAGGTGCCAAAGCATCAACATGCTCACATTGAACAAGCTTCAAACCATCATTAAGTAAATTATTAGCTATATCAAACTCTGAGACTCCCCAACTTGCAGGTGAACTAGCAGCAAGCAATATGGCAGGATGAAGTCCAATACTTATGCTAACATCAATAGTTTTTAATCCAGCATCCTTAGCTAATTGTGTAATTCTATATAGATGTCTAGGTACAATTCTGATAGTCATTTTTTTGTTATCTAAAACAAGTAAACGATGAAAACTTACGTTTTCAACATCTCCTTCTGGACTTTTAGCATATAATATACCTGAAGTAATGTATGGCCCTGGATCATTATCAAAATGTGTTAAAACTGGAATTTTTCGTAGGTCGCCCTCTTCAACTATTTCTTTTACTGGACCATAATCAATAATATTACATTTTTTAGGATTTTTAATAGCATGTTGTAATCTAGGATAAAGATCAGCATTTTTAATTGCTAATCCGTCTAATATTTTTGAGCGTTTATTGCAAATACCTCCAACAACTTTATGTTGAAAATTTTCTACATTCTCAAAAATGATTGTTTTATTTGCATCAAATTTTTGTAAAATAGCACTCATTTCTTTTTTTGGTGAAACCTCTTCTTTAATTCTAATTATATCCCCTTTTTTTTCTAAAACTTCAAGAAACGCTCTTAGATCACTCATTGCATAACCTTCTTTAATAAATTATTCAACAACTCAATTAGAACTTTATCTCGTCCTTCACTTTTGGAGAGCTGTAAGTGGGTTGAAACTAATGTTATTTTATTAAATTTATTAGCAATTTGTGTACCAACCATTTGACCAAAAACCTGATCCCTCTCTCCTATTACTTGAGTCGATGCTAATTTTGGTAAAGTAATGCTTGTTGAACCCAGCTTAGGGTCATCTCCCTCCCAAAATAATATTATAACTGCATTACTAAGCTCTAAAACTCCCACGGAATATTTTTTTCCCTCAAAAAAAATGTCTTCAGTAGATAATGAAACACTCATAATCTTTGAATTGGTCTTCCAAAAGTTAAGACTATCCACAACAATTCAACCATTCCCAAAAATTTATTTTAATATTCACTCATAAATAACTACTGGGTCTCAAATTTTTATCTAGAACACTTATTATACATTTATTTTAATCAATAAACTCAATAAACATCGCAATATAAATAAAACTCTCATATATCCTAATTGTGGAGTTTCAAGTCAATGGCTGATACAAGTATTAAAAGTACGAATAGTGACCCAAGTAAACAGGCTTCTAATAATTTCTTATCTAAATTTAAATTAGATTCAATCAATTTGATGGAAATTTCTTTATTAATCTTAATATTATCAATAGCAATAATTTTGAGAGTATTACCCCTTCGTTGGGGTGCTTATCTTAATGAATATGATCCTTTCTTTTGGTATAGAAGTGCTGAATATATCGTTAATAATGGTTTTTCAGCTTGGTTTACTTGGCACGATTCTCTCGCTTGGTATCCAATAGGGAAAACTGTATCAATCACCTCTTTTCCCGGAAATCCGTTTTCTGCAGCTTTCATATATTTTGCTCTTAATACTTTAGGTTTGAAAGTAACATTAATGGATGTCTGTCTTTATTTCCCTATTCTTATGGCTGTTTTAACTTGTATTGTAGCCTATTTTTTTGGTAAAGAATTAGGAGGTAAACCAGTTGGTATATTAACTGCTTTCTTAATGGCTATAAATCCTGCATATCTTGAAAGAACTGGTTTAGGTTTTTTTGACACAGAAAACATAGGTATTTTTGGGATGATGGCAACAGGGCTATTCTTATTAAAGGCTTTGAAAAAAGATAATTCCACCCGTTCAGTAATAGGCTACTCAATTTTAAGCGGGTTATCAATGGGGTATGCCTTCTCATCATGGGGTGCAGCAAGATACATTGTTGGTTTAGTAACTCTTTATATTGTAATCACGATGGTAATTGGTAGATACTCTAGAACCCATCTTATATCTTATTCAATTACAATGCTTGTTGGCTTTTTAATAGCTTCTTTAATACCGGTTCTTGGAGTTAAATATATTCTCAATATTGAGAATCTCTTAGTTTTTGCAGTAATAGCTACAATGATTTTTTATGAGTTTTTAATGAAAAGAATCCCTGAATTCCAAGCAAGACTAGTAATTTTTGGTATTGCTGGTATATTATTTATTGGAATGTTTACTCTTCCCTTGGTGGGTATTGGCAATCCAATTGCTAGTAAATTTTTAAAAGTTTTAAATCCCTTCGAAGAGGGAAGCCCCCTTTTCTCTTCTGTAGCAGAACATGCTGTTGCACTTTGGTCCACTTATTTTTATGATTTTGGTATTGTTCTATTTCTATCAATATTGGGTTTATATTTTGCTTTAAAGAAAATTAATGATGTAAGTATTTTTAGTTCATTGTTTTTGTTAACTTGTCTATATTTTGCAGGCACACTTATTAGATTAAAACTTTTATTGGCTTTTCCTGCATCGTTGATGGCGGCTTATGGATTAGTTGAAATACTTCAAAAAATATTTCAAAATACCCCAATACAAACTGATAGAAGACAAAGAAGAAGACTCGAAAGTTTTGGAATGGATAAACGTCTTGGCATAATTTTCATATTATTACTCTCTTTGACTGCTATACCTTATGGTCAAATCATTATTAGCAGAGCATCTCAACCCGGGTCTTTAGCCTCTAGTGGAAACCTCCCTTTAATGACGAATGGGACACACGTCGTTAAAATTGGTGATCAATTTGTCCTCTCATTGCCCAATGGTACTAATCTCGCATCATTAGACTTGAATTATACTCATGATTGGATTCAAGCTTTAAGCTGGATGAATACTAATCTTTCCTCTGATGCTGTTGTTGCATCTTGGTGGGATTACGGTTACTGGATTGAGACTATGGCAAACAAAACCACTTTAGCTAATGGTTCAACTAGTAACACAACTCAAATCGTTAATTTAGCAAAAATGATGATTTACCCTCACAATACTTCATTACCAATTATGCAACAGTACGATGTCGATTATGTTGTAGTCTTTATAACCTTTAATCCGAACGCAGCTACTCAAGAATATCCTTGGGGCGATAACGGAAAGTGGGGACAAATGGCTTTAATTGCAGGATTTGAGGAAAAAGACTTCTACATATATGGTTCTGATAATAAGCCAATCGCTTATTCAAGTTTATACACGAATTCAACTATTGGAAGACTAATGCATAAATCAGCAGATGCACAACACTATGAACTAGTTTATGAGTCCCAATTCAAATTTGTTCTAGTCTATAAAGTAAAATATTAACCACAATTTTCTTAATGTTTATTTATTCTTAAATAGATTTTAAATTGATAAATTTGCCAAAGATCCGTGTATCTCATATTCTAGTAGAAAAACAGTCTCAGGCATTAAAACTTCTCGATGAACTTAAATCAGGTGCTGATTTCAGTCAACTAGCTAAAAAACATAGCCAGTGCCCTTCTAGTAAAAAAGGAGGAGATCTAGGTCAATTTGGGAGAGGACAAATGGTACGTGAATTTGAACAAGCAGCTTTCTCTTTAAAAATTGGTGAAACATCCAACTTAGTAAAAACAAAGTTTGGTTATCACATTATTAAACGAACTGGCTAAATAATGCTTGAATTAAAGATAACTTATTTTTTCTTATTTCTCTAAATGACTCGCATTCAATCCAACATTTTCCGCAATTTAATTTTTTAATTTCTAATCTTGTTTGATTAGCAATTTCCGAGTTCCAAATTTCCTTAAGACTCTTCTCTCTAATATTCCCTAGAAACCTATCAAAAAAAATACATGGATAAATATCTCCATACGGATTCATGAAAAAAGAACTCGATCCAGCACTACAGTTAATGCGTTCGCCCTCGTCAAGAAATTTCAATAATCCATTAAAGTAAGCGATTGTTGGTAAAGATTTTATTAAGCCTTTTCTTTGAATACTCCAATGAATTGATTGATCTACATAAGGCTTAATTTTTTTTCCTGATAAATTTGAATGATTGATTTTATTATGATAATAAAAACTACTTTCATGAACAACTCTAAAACTGAAATCAAAATTATTTTTTTTAACAATTTCGAATATCTCAGGTATTTCTAAATAATTTTCAGATGAAATTGTTGTTCCTATAGAAATCTTAAAATGCTTATTTTTTCTGAAATTGTTTAAAACATCTAAAGTTTGAAGTACTTTCATATAACTTCCTTTTAAACCCCGCAATGAATCATGTGTAAATAAAGATCCATCAATAGACACACTGATCCCGAGATTGATTTCAGGAGCTTTACAAAAAACACTTTCAAGGGTTTCAATAATTAAATCCGATTCTTGACCATTTGTAGGTATCCAAAAACTACATTTTGGTAAAAAATTGTGTATTTTTAAAATAATTTCCGTTAAATCACTTCTTAGAAACGGTTCTCCCCCAGTTAATTGTATTGAATTTATTCGATAAAGCATACTTAAATTATTTTCAAAGAAATTTGTTATTTCTTCTATATCAAGTTCTTTTTTACTTTGATCATTAATTTTCCAAATATTACAATTTTTACAACGACTATTACATTTGTATGTCACAGCATAATTTGCGATTGATTCTGGTAAATTTTTCTTCTTCAATAAACCACATTCTATATGTTACAAAGAGTTTAAACTATTATTTAATTTTTAA
>JAFGHP010000043.1 GCA_016930055.1 Candidatus Bathyarchaeota archaeon
ATGACGACGACATTGAAACAGCATTAGGACTATGGAATTATGCCGATTGTCCTAATGTATCTTTTAAATCAGGAGGATTTCCATTTAGCCATAATGTGGGGATTGTGTGGGTTGATTATTATTGGGTAGGATGGGATGGTTTATGTTTTAATAATAAATTGATTTGGAATCCATCAGTAATAGTTAAATCTAGTATTAAAATTAATACATATTATACTGACACTTATTCAACTAATGCACGTTTATCCGTAATTACTCATGAGTTGGGGCATTCGTTAGGATTAGGTCATGAAATTAGTGCAGTCTTAATGAATGATTCTACTTTTGGAGACGAAAGCAGATTTGGTACTTATGGAATTTATGAACCACAGGAAGATGATGAAGATGGAGTTAATTATCTGTATTAGGAGGTTATATGATGAATAAGAAGTATCTAGTATCGTTGATGCTAATTTTTTTTGGATTTTACATGTTAACATTTGTAAGTTATTCTAGTGAAATATATGCAAGTTATCATCATAAGTATCATAATATAACGGAAATGAGTTTAGATTCTGATCTTATAATTATTGGTTATGTTTCATCAATGAGTCTAGCGTCTAATATTCCACAACAATTAACGACACAAGTTCTCTTCACAGATAACATCGTTACGGTTACTAAGATTCTGAAAGGAGTGTGTGTAGTAAAAGATATTATAGTCAGACAGACTGGCGGAATTATTAATGGCATAAAACAAGAGGTTTATGATGATCCATTATTCCAGAAAGATGTATTAATGTTATTATTTCTGAAAAAATTTGATGATAACAAGTATTTCGTTATTGGAGGACCACAAGGTAGATACGAAATACATGAAGATAGAATCTTTTCTTTTGGTGAAATAAATGAAAAAGCTAGATCAATAACAAAACAATTAGCTACGAATGGAATTTATATTGAAGACTTAATTAATAAATTAAAATAGTTTAAACATTATCCAAGTATATTAATTTTTTATTAACATAAGAACTACATAAACATCTTAAAAAGGTAAGAGTTTTAGATCATATGAAATTTAGATAATTGAATTATTTTTATAATAATTAATAATTTAAAATTTACTTGTAAAAATTTGTAGGTACTCAACCCCCTACCCATGAGATTAAATTGTATTAATTATTTTTTAATTACTTGCTTTTTTTAAATATTTATTAATAAAATAATGTAGAATAAAAATAACATTTAAAGAAGATGATACAAAACTTTTAGGCTAATCCAAGTTTAATCAGCATACTGTCTTTGAAACGAATTTTTGAAACGTCAACGAGTTCATCATAAATTTTTTTCAAGTTGTCGTATTCTTTAATTCGTCTAATCCTATCATATTCATTAATATTCTCGGGTGAAATATTTTTTTTAGGCATATGATTCATTGGTCCAATCCAGATAGATTCTGTAACATATGGCAATAATTTGTTTACAAGCATTACCGGGTCTTCATCCAAGAATGGTTCAATAGATACACTTGTCTTAAAACCATTTTTATATGATAAGATAAGAGAATCCATTCTTTCTTCAAATTGAGGTGCGTTTGGCTCCCAAAAAGATAAAATTTCATTATTATTGGATGTGATAGTAAACCTAAACTGGATATTTTCTTTGTAACTTGAGAAATTTTGCAAGATTTCTTTAGTTACGGATAAACAGGGTTTAGTAGTTATCAAAACTTCATTTTCTGTTATCAAGACGTTTCTTAAGACCTTTAAACATGCATTCAAAATGTCTGGATCATCAGTAATGTCATGAGAACTTGGAAACATTACACGACCATGAAATTTCCGAAATTTTTTGTCTAATATGTCTTTATTAATGGTCATTTTTTTCCAAGTTTCTTCAGTTGCTCTTCCAAAACGTTTAGCCATTAATTTAGCATAACAATACCTGCAATCATTTGAGCAGCCTTTAATACAGTTAATATTGTAATCAGCCCATTCTTTGGTTCCCGAAGTTATTTTATGCTTCATTTTTAATACCAAGTTTTTTTATTCATTTGGTTCTATAGGTATTAATTTCATGGGTTTATCAATTTTAAGATCTTCTATAACAGAAGACCAATTTAATTTATATTTTTGATAATATTCAGTCCAAAAATCATTTTGACAAGTAATTTTTATTATATATTTTTTCTGTTCTAACCAATTTAATACCTCAATTCTTTTTTGAATGTTAGGTTCATCATCTTTAAAATCACTGCACATTGGATCACATATGCCAAATTCGTGTTCTTTAATAATTTTCCATAATATTTTCCATTCTAAAGGTCTCTTAGGATGCTTAATACCTTTAAAAACTTCGGGATACAGATAAGAAAAATTTTTGTATGCTATTTTAATTTTTGGTGAATAACGAGGATTATTTGTTTTATTTTTATAATATGACTTTGTAATGTTTATTCCATCTTCATAATTTGAACAAAAAAATAAATGATATAGTTGATCCTTTTTAGGTTTGAAAGGTAAAGGAAGCACATATCTGAACCATTTAAATAAATTATTACAGTAAAGTGATACTACTATTTGTTCTTTTTCTTTGTTTGATGTCTCATTCAGTAAATTAATCCTCCAATTTTTATTACCAAATAAATTATCTGCTCTTTCAACTGTAATTTTTTCTGAAGAACTCCAGTCTTTTTCTATTGGAGATTTTGGTAAAGGTGAAAAATCTTTTCTTCCTTGAAACCAATCTGAGGTAAAGAGGAATACAATAAATTCCGTACCTGTCTTATGGTATGAGGTTATTCTATTTTTAGCTACTTTTTCAAGATGATTCCAATCAACATTTAATAGTGGATCAAAAAAGAAAATAGAATTACCAAGATCTTTAATCTCCTGAATTTCTTTTATTTTATTGATTGCGTCATCAATTCCTTTATGAATCAAGTAGATTGATGAATTGTTGCTTTCTATATCTCTTTCAGAAGCATTAACATTAAATTGAGGCCATCTACGTTTTAAAACTTTTTTTAAATTTTTATAACATTCATTGTTTTCTTCTATGCAAATAATTCTGAGATTATATTTATTATTATCACTAAATTTTAATTTTAATGCATGACCAGCTGATCCTAATAATGTTTCTGAGGTATTTTCAATATATACTTCACCAGTTGCAGCATTCATTTCAATAATTGATGTAGGAAAACGAAAATTTTTAGAAGGTCCACCACTTGTTATATTCCACCACTGATAATAATATTCCTCTAAAATTGAGGATTTTAACTTTGTACCTGTTTCACCACTCAATACAATTGCATTATTATTAAATTCTAATGGCATATGTTACAATTATATTAAAGTTAGTTAAAAGATTTTTCTTTAAATAAATATTTAGAAAATAAGTGATGTTGTGAGACTTATATTCCATTGATGTATAAAATTTTATTATGCAAGACAATTTAAATTAAATTAACATATTTAATATTATGTCTAAAGTTGATCATGTTGGTCTTTATGTTAAGGATGTTGAAAATAGCCTAAAATTTTATCATGATTTTTTGGGATGGAAAGAAGTTAAAAGATCTGGGAGTGGTGAGGCTAAAATTGTTTTTGTGGATGGTGGTGGTTGTTTAGTTGAGCTTATTCAGCGTCCTGGTTCACCTGGGAAACCTCCTGAAGGGAATTGGAGTCATATTGCGAATAAGGTAAACAATTTTCATGCTCTGGTTAATAAAGTTAAAAGTATGAATCTTGAATTACGGGAGGTTACCATGGGTGATGGTAGCCATATAGCTTTCTTTAAAGATCCTGATGGGCATTCTATTGAAATTATGGAGAAAGGGTTTTCAAATAGTTGAATATTTCTGATTTAAAATTATTGAAATATGTTTAGAGGCTTAAGTAGTGGATATTAAAAAAGCATCTATCTCTGATTTACCTGAACTTACATTTACTTTAGCTTCTGCTTTCGATGATGATCCAGTTATGTTGTGGTGTATTCGTAATGATAAGAAACGTTTTGAAGCTCTGAGATTATGTTTTGAATATTTACTGAAAGACAGCATAAAGTATGGTGAAGTTACTTGTACTTCTGATCTTGATGGTTGTGCGATGTGGTTTCCACCAAATAAGGGAATTGGTGTGCCTTCTCTATTAGAGACTCTTGTTTTGATTCCTAAATTTATACGTTGGATGGGAATAAGCCGTGTAAACAGATGGATTACATTAACAGACATTGAAGCAAAATATAGACCTAAAACTCCGCATTTTTATTTAGCTTTTTTTGGTGTAATTAAAGATAAACAGAGACAAGGAATTGGATCAGCTTTAATCAATTACACTTTAAAAAATCTTGACGAAAATAATTTACCAGCTTATCTCGAGAGCAGTAATAGTCAAAACAACGATTTTTATAAAAGACACGGTTTCAAAATTTTAAATGAAATACCTGTTAAAAATGAGCTTAAAATGTGGGGTATGTGGCGTGACCCATTTATTTAAAATTTTAATGATTAAATATTAAATAGTTTTTTGACTCTTAATAGAAAGATAGTGATTTTGTATGAATTTAGATTCTGAAGTAAATAAGTTTAGAGACGATTTTCCTGCAGTGAAACGTGAACATTACTTTAATACATGTGCATCTGGTCCAGCTATGATTCCAGTATGGAATGCAGTAAAAGAATATTGGGAGGGCAGGTTAAATGGAGTTAGACAAAAAAGCCCAGATACGCGAAGTGAAGCAGCTAAATTAATTCATGCCTCCAATGAAGAGATTTGGTGGACATGTAGAGCAAGTGATAGTTTTAATATTGTTCAAACTATGTTTGATTTACCTAAGGGAAGCAACGTAATTGTAACTGATTTAGGTTACCCTTCAACTGTTTTCGGATGGTTACCTTATAGGAATAAGGGTGTTGAGATTCGAAGGATAAAGAATAGTTTTGGTAATATTACTTGTTCTGATTTTGATGATGCTGTTGATGATAATACGAAGGTAGTCTCAATTAGTCATACTGAATGGACTAATGGTTTAACTTATGATCTTAAAGAATTAGCTAAAATTGCTCATGAACATGGGGCAATCATTGTTATTGATGCATATCAAAGTTTAGGGGCTTTAGATATTGATGCTCCAAAAACTGGGGTAGATTTTTTATTTAGTGGATCAGGGAAATGGTTATGTTGCCATACAGGTGCCGGGATATTTTA
>JAFGHP010000005.1 GCA_016930055.1 Candidatus Bathyarchaeota archaeon
AAAAATTATGAAGATTGAAGTTCTTGGAGCTGGATGCCCCAAATGCCACAAGCTTGAAGCTATGGTTAAGGAAGCAGTGGCTAAACTAGGTGTAAATGCTGAGGTTAGTCACGTCTACGAGATTACTGAAATTATAAATCGGGGTATAATGATGACTCCTGCACTAGTTATTGATGGAAAAGTAAAGCTCTCAGGTAAGTTACCATCAGAAAACGAACTAAACTTGATTCTTACAAGTACCTAATAAACGTCTAAAAATTAATTTATTTTTAAAAAATAATTAGCTAGGTTAGAGATACCTTATTCAGGATTTGGTTTTTTATGTAAGTTCAGTAAAATTATTGATGTAAAAAGAGAAACGAGATGATGAATTTATGAGTGACCCTAATAAAATCTCTGAAACAGCAAACGAAGCATGTTCATTATTATTATTCGATAAATCTGAATATGCGAGTCGCCGTGCTTCGTTAATGGAAAAAATCCCTGATGGAGCAGCAATCATTCTAGGAGCAGCTTCTCCCTTGGGCTATGCGGAATTTGTCCAGAACAACGACATGATGTATTTCTCAGGTGTTGAAATACCAAACGCATCCATGATCATTGATGGGAAAACTAAAACTAGTACACTCTTTTTCACGATTACCGATAGAAGTGCACGTAACGAGGGAATCAACCTTAAGCTAGTTCATAATACTGTTGACATTACTGGAATCGAGACTGTTTTACCTATAGACCAGTTTACACCTACACTATCACGATTAGCGAACTCTGGTTATGTATTCTACACGTCTTTCAAACCTGAAGAATTGGCACGTGAATGTTCAGCAGAAAAATTCCGTTTCTTACAGAATGCAACAACTCTAAACATTTGGGATGGCCGACTGATACGTGAACTTCAATTTGTTAAGAATCTGCGAGAGCGTTTCCCAAGCGTCACAGTTAGAGATGCTTCACCTTTTATATGGGGACTACGCTCGATTAAATCGCCTGCAGAGATTGCTCATTTACGTAGGGTCGGTCAGCTTAGTGTTGAAGCTCATAAAGCTATGATGAAGGCTACCCGAGTTGGTGTGCCTGAATACGAGATGGCTGCTGCTTTCGAATATGCCTGCAAGAAGGTTGGGGCTAGGGATGTTGCTTATAACACAATTATCAGCTCAGCTGAAAACCACCCATACCTCCACTACTATCGCTATGACCGAATCCTAAAAACTGGGGACTTCATTGTCGTAGATGCAGGAGCGAAGCTGAATAATTATGTCGTAGATATCTCAGCTTCTTATCCAGCTGACGGAAAATTCACTCCCCGACAGCGCGAAATTTATGAAGTAGCTTATGCAATCCAGGAAGCCTGCAAAAAGGTTTACAGACCAGGTATCGAAGCAAAGGAGATTCAGATTCAAGTCAAAGAGATCCTAAAAAATGAAGGTTTCGATATCGAGAAAGACTTATTCAAGATCCCAACGATGCAGACTGGTTTAAGTCATAATGTTGGCATGGCAGTCCATGATGTAAGCCCTGGATTAAGAGGACCACTCCGCCCAGGGATGGTATTCGCATGCGATATTTATGCTGTATTTCCAGACGAGGACTTAGGAGTTCGTGTAGAAGACACAGTCGTAATTACTGAAAATGGATGCGAAAACCTTACAGCAGGTCTCCCCCGAACCATCGAGGAAATCGAAGAGTTCATGAAGAATAACGATTAAAAGAATAAATATTCTAGCTAACACATGGGACATATTATACTAAAGAACTCGTTACATTTATTATAAAAAAGAGAAAATTAGTACCAAAAATTCATTTTTTAATGTAGGATCGATGAGATTTGAACCTGCAAAAATGGGGAGATATCACCCGCAATCCCAATTTTTTTTCCTATATTAAATAGGATAATACCTACTATTATCAAAAATATGTATCATCAAAAAACACAGGAAAATTAAACAAGAAAAGTGGTTTCTCTAAATAAAAAGTCATGTTGACCTTATATGAAGGAACACCTTCTATCCATGCGACACTAATACACCATATTTCTTCAGAATGTTTCGAGTTTACGAAATGCAATGAAAACCTATCTACACCATCAGACACGCGGGATCTTGAAATTATATAATAATAAAAAAAACGGCTATCACCAAGCTTCAACAACTGCATAGGCTTAATTGCACTTTTCGCTTCAGATGCAGACATACTTAACACCGTCTTAGCTACTCCCTTCACAACATTAGGTATCTTTAAAGAATCTAACATTACTTCAACGTCACTAATGTTTTGAAATAAAAAATGCCTAGAATCAACGTTGGAACCATTTGTGGAATAATCCTCAATACCTGGAAAATAAGTAAACCGAACCACTTTATTTAAAAGATAGGTATAATTGTAAGATGCTGTAAAGTTGTCATCATAGATGCTTTGATAGTTTGTTCCTTCAATAATTTCTATCTCTAGTCTTTTATCTTTAGGGATAAAAATATTAGTTGAATATCCTAAACCAATCATAAATAAAGTAAATGCGAAGAATATTGCTAGAATAATTTTTAAATCAACATTAAACTTTGGTGAAGGCGTATTCAAAATACGATTCTTAGAGGGATCTAGTCCAGGTGGAAAAGGACAAGCATCACCAATATTTTCTTTAGCCATTTATTTTTCACCCATTTATATTAAATTTATTATTCAAATAACGTTCATAAAACTCCAAATCATTATCAATAGTTTTCGCTTCGTATACTTGTCCATTAGTTAAATCTATTGTAACTCTAGTGCTTCTTCCAGTATGATAATAAAAAAATTCATACCTAACATAAGTTACGTTCGAGAACTCAACAACCCAATGATAAATCTTAGAATTATAATTATAAAGAATTCTTATAATGTAATCCTTATACGGGATATTTCCCACAGCGTCTTTAGCAATCTCAAACGCTTTACTCTCAGTGATATTAAAAGGCATTAGGTTATTAGTTGAGGGTATACCACTAGTACTCACTACTACTGCATACTCATTAAAATAGAGACTGATTTTGTTTGTGTAAGTTTTATTTTCAATGCATATTTTATATAAATAAGTAACTCTAGCAAACCAATTAGGATCTGAGATGTTTTGAACAAAAACATTTTCAAGAGAAAAATACTTATGGAAGTATTCGGAGCCAAGCTTATCAATAATTAGTTTTTCTGCTTTCTCTGGAGTTTCACTCAATAAACGCTGGTATTGCAGCACAGTGATTTCTCTTGAAGGTTTTGGGTTATGGGCATAGAGTAGTGGAGTAAAAATATACATTGAAACTCCAAATAATAGAATTGTTAATGTAAGGAATAGTGTTAAAATCATTTTATAATCTATACCAAAACCAGGAAACTTACTGTCGACTATACGATTCTTAGAGGGATCTAGTCTAGGTGGAAAAGGACAAGCATCATCGATCTTTTTTAAATAATCATCAACCAAACATTTCTCCTCCTAAATTTTTCTCAAACACCTTCAATGCAAGTAAAGTTGAAGGCAGCGTTTTATCGTTTTCAGAAAGTTCTAGCCCTCGTTCAGCAGCTTCATTCAGCAAGTATTCCCTGCAATTCTTTTCGTGAATACATTCTCTACAATTTCCTTCATGCATGTACCAAACCCGTAGACCATTGCTCTTAGATAAAGTAACGAATACAGGAATTTTGTATGCTGGGCTATAGCCTACCATTATGCCTTCAACAATATCGATTCTCTTGATCTCCAGGTGGTTAGTCTTAGCAACCTCTCTGAAGGCTTGTTCTATTTTCCCATCAATCTTTCCCAGTGTCTTGTATGCTGCTTGTCTAGTGATTCCTAGTATTCTTCCTATCTCTGATTGTGTATTTTTTTTTTCTTCTAAGCTCCCAGATGCTTGTCTCTCTGGTTGTCAGGTATCCTGTAGAGTAGCTCATTATCATGTAAACCGACACGGGTTTACGTATATAAGTGTTACTATTAAAATAATAAATAAGATTCGTAATTAATAATATCATCAATAATCATATACACCCAAAAAAGATTAGAATGAAATGAAAAAAATCTATAATTAAACTATATGTGAGCTCAGCATGATTCAAACCTCATTCATAGTGAAGGCACCACCCGCAATCCATCCAAATTTTTTATATGTTTAATTATCAATTCATTTTGAATATTGTGTCAACACTTTTCGCTT
This sequence comes from Candidatus Bathyarchaeota archaeon, assembly GCA_016930055.1. GTDB lineage: Archaea > Thermoproteota > Bathyarchaeia > TCS64 > TCS64 > UBA8941. The sequence goes on from JAFGHP010000005.1 coordinate 4,185, forward strand.
ACTTAATATCTCCTAACAGATTATTAAAAAGTGTCACTTAGTATATTTTTTGTTGTTAGCAGACTCTTGTTTCATTATTGATAATTTAGTGGGGGACAGAAGCATGATTCAAGTATTTATTTCAGTCAATAATTTTAAATACTTAATATTTATTATCAATTACTTGCTATGATGAACGTGAAGTATGACGCAGGAATAATTGTTTTACTAATGAACCCGTACGACGATATACGATATGATACTCATTACATATACAAACCCCAGGATGACGATCTAGAGGGCGTCCAGTATCTTTACTAGTTAGCGTATATGAAAATGAAATACGAAGCATTGATCGCCGGAATCCTGCTGCTCACGATCGGGGGAGCACTAGCTTCACAGACAAGCAACATAAACTCCGAGCCAACACCTACTATGACAGGTTCACTTGCTAAAGCTTACCTCTCCGTTTCGGATCTCTATTCGAACTCAGACCTCGTCGCCCGATGTAAGGTTCTCTCGATGGAGACGCACAAGATAAAGCTGGCTGACCAATCAGGTGGAACGGTGCCCCTTACATACGTTACGGTCGAGGTGGTGAACATGATAAATGGGTCGTCAAAGATCTCCACAATTATAGTTAATCAATACGGAGGAGAAGTTGATGGTAAACTTGAATCAGTTCTAGGAGATCCCCTGATGAAAACTGGTGACGACTTCGTTCTCTTTCTGAAGGAAAGCAAATCTGGAAACTACTGGCCGGTCGGAGGGCCTCAGGGTCGCTTCCCCATAGTTGGCGGGAAGGTGTACTCTTTAGCAGACATCGATAGTACAAGTACGGTCCCAGCAGAACTGAAAACCGGTGGCGTCGACTACGCCGCATTTGTACGATCCTTGAAGTAAGGTTCTTTACTTGCCTTGGACTGTGTTGTCGCATAATGTGCTTGCGACGACCCAGCAGGCACGCTCAACCTATGTCACCGCGGCGTGATTTATCCTGGCGGGCGAGGGCGTCGCCGACTACACCAAGAGCTAAGGATATTAACATAATATTGTTTAAAAGAAAAAAGATATTGTTTATGTTCAACGTTTTCTTGGACATAAAAGCATAATGAATACGATGAAATACATCCATATCGAGCAGGGCTTATTACAGAGATGAAATTGACAAGTATATCTGCAAATTAGCTAAAAACATTGAAGAAGCAATACCACTTTTAGAAGCAGGGTTTCACCGGCAATGGGGAGATACTACTAACCATACAATCTATAGATGATAAAATGACTAAGAAATTACTATACTGAAAATTAATTTATGTTTGTTTTTATAAGATTACCATGGAACTAGCGCCAGCATAACCATCCAATTCGATAAAATTTGTAAATTTATATGAGTTTAAATCCATTACACCAATTTTACTTGGGAACTCTGGTCTAATGGTATCGATGGGTATTCCACCCCAATAAATAAAGTAGGCTTTTATTCCCTGAGAATCGAAGTATATTCTATCAGGTACACCGTAATAATTTACTATCCTGGTACTAATTTTCTTTACAACATGAAAAGAATTAGTGTCTATGATTGTTAATAAGTTCATTTGACTTACAGTAAATAAGATATCTCCCTTTGGATCTAAGGCTAAAGCATTTATCTTACCATCCCAAGTCGGTTCATTAGTTAGACCATGAATTGTGTATACAATTTCACCGTTAGTAACATTTAACACTTGTATTGTAGGGTAACTATTTATCACGTCAGGATTTTTAACAACATAAATACAAGAATTTGTTGGATGAACCACTATTCTCTTCCAATATGATGTGTCAATTGGTGCCTCTCTTATAATTTCATCAGATAAGAGATCAATGATAGACACGCCTTTACTTGTTGTAACATATAATGTATCACCATTCGGTGAAATAGCTGCAGAACCTATATCATGACCTAGTTCATATTTCTTGAATATATTAAAAGAGGTTAAATTAAGAACATAGATGCCGTTATCTTCATAGTGCCCACTTAGGATATATGCTTCATTTCGGGCAGGGTTAACAATTATTTCATTATTATACCACCCACCAGGAATTTGTTTAACTAACTCAAAAGAAGTTGAATCAATGATAAGAATATCGTTGCCAAAAGAACCTCTAGTTACTATAAAGTATTTCAAATCGGGGGTAATAGCGATGTAATTTGGTCCTGCTTCAAGTCCATCAACTTTGAAAAAGATTTTACCAAGATATTGCTCAGTAGTAAGGTCAACAACACATATTGATTTATGTAAACTATTTGCAATGTAAGCTATTTTATGATTCTCTCTATTCTTAATTTCCTGTCTTAGACCTTTATCAATTTCGAGTATTGGTGGTTTAGCTATATCAAAAGGCTTTGCGTCAATGATTCCATCAACATCGTTTTGATTTGGAATTTGTGTCAAAAAATTTGAAGTTGCTAAAATAATAATTGCTAGAAGAAACAGAGATGTAGTCCGTTGAATCATTTTCATTTCCATACCTCTGTTATCTATCAATTGAATATTAGTTACTGTTATATATAAGTTTAATGTAATACATAATATAATTTAAAAGATACAGTTTAGTAACATTATTCATTGGTTTTTAAAGATTAAATATAGTAAATCTGTCTTGTAGCTAAAACAGTTGAAGAAGCAATACCACTTTTAGAAGCAGGTTTTACTGAAGCAAGTGATTTTAATGGAGTCAAGATCTTTAGGAAACCTAAGTAAAAGTGGGGCCAAAGAATTGAAAAGTGGGCCCGAAGAGATTTTAACCCCACCCACAGTGGAGACATCACCCACAATCCCAATATTTTTAAGAAAAAATATAGTAATATGTGATACCAAGTTACTTTATTTATTTTTTCGATTAATCATCAGGATAAAAATGTACAAATTTTTTTATTATAATCAATTAAATAGGAAAAGTAGAATTAGAGATAAACTAGTTAAACATATAAAAATAATAGCGATGTAAATTATTTACTAAATTTATTTTGCTTTTTAAATGTGTTACTTATAAAAATCGCTGAAAAACTTATAAATAGAAAAATAATACCTGTTCCAATACTATTAATTGTACTAACATATGATATAAAAAATAAATCGTTGTGATAAAGATTTAGATAATAACTCATTCCTATCACGTTACCAAAAAAATTACCCAAAAAAGAACTCAAATATATATAGATAATTATTTTTCTCAAATTAGAAGACATAATAATATTTTCACCGAACATGTAGGATAGAATAAAAACTGCTATAGGACACAGAATATTCCTAAAGAACCCCATGTAAGATTCATACATAGATAATTCAGCATGACTCAAAGTACCCATATCCATAAAATGCAAGGCAAAAAAGAATGAAAACCCAGTAACTACACCAGATAATAAAGCTACTAAAAAATTACTGATTAAAACTCTTTTATCAACAATCATTACTTTCACTACTTCCTAAATTATTTACATGTTTCTTATCCTCAGTCTTAAAATTATTTTTATTCATGTTTCTTATACTAGCAACCGAAATCGCAAAAAAACAGACAAAACAGTCAATAAAAGCAGAAGGGAAACTACTAATAATACTTGAAAAAATATTTAAAAACAGATCACCTGATAAACTTAAAAAATGAAACATGAATCTATCTGTCATCCAATAACCAATGAAATTACCAATAAAACACCCTAAAAAAATGTAAGTAATCAATGGTTTAATTTCAGATTTAATATCCAGATACTTACCAAAAAAATACGAGATGATAAAGAGTACAAGAGGTAACAAAATGATTCGACTAATTTGTATAACATTTAGTAATACACCATAATTTGCTGGTTTTAGACCCAATTGATTAAAAAATATGCGTTGATATGAATCAAAGCCATTAATTAGACCTATAATCACTGTAAAAGGAAAAATAATTAAAAAAAGCCTTATTACATAAGTTGAACTGATCCATGGAAGAATTTTAAGGAACCTCAGATTACTCTTATTAATATCAAAACCTGTTGACGGATTGGGACACCATTTTAAAATAAGATTTTTTAATTTATCTAAATTTAAAGTCATGGTTCTAACCCCGGAATAACTCTTGAAAAAATAATGCTAGCTAATTCGGTTGGAGATAACTTTTTTTCATCATCTGTTAAAGAGATACTCCTCTCCTCAGCTTCATCAAGAATAATCTTTCTACAATTCTCATTTGATACACATCCCTCACAATTACCCGAATGATGATGCCAAATTTGAACTCCATGAATTGTTGAAAAAGTCACTATTACTCGATTATTTGTTTCGTAGCTATAACCTAATAGAATGCCTTTATTTACATCAACATACCGTATATCGATTTTTGAAGCTATGGCTACAGATTTTAATGCGTAAATTACTTGATCGTCGATTGTTTTAATTAGTTTATGTATGGCTTGTCGGGTTACGCCTAACTTTCTCGCAATTTCGGAGAGAGATAAACCATCTCGTCTCATACTCCATATGTCAAGCTTTCTTTTTGTGAAGCCATAAGGTAAAGCCATAAATATTAAGTTTACATGTCAACATAAAAGGTTTACGATATTAAAAAAGGGTCATCATGGAACCTATCTCTTAATACTTCACAAATCAATAATTTATTTCATTGTTGATTTAATTTACCATATTTTTTATCCAAATAATTGAATAAGAGTATCCAACTTAACGATAGGACTGCATATTCTATATTTCCAATGAATTTATTGTTAACTAAGTACATCTGAACTAAGACACCTATTAAGAAAATAGCGTATAAAAATAATCTCATAAGATTCATCAGATTATTCCTATGTTAATTATTAATTTACTC
>JAFGHP010000044.1 GCA_016930055.1 Candidatus Bathyarchaeota archaeon
TAATCCTTCTTCTTTTAATCCTTCTGCAACAGCTTCAGCCATTTTTGCAGTGTTTCCTGACTGCTGAGAATGATATAACACAAGTGCTTTAACCATAGTAATCAATAAAACGTTGTACATATCATTTATGAGGCTTTTTATAAAATACCAATTCGAAACTAGTTTTAATCATCCATTTTTATTAGTCTCTCACATCTCGTTGACTAAGTTTGATTTATATGCTTAGAAACTGAAGCAAGCCTGCTTTGTCAGGTTTTGCCTCCGCCCTACAGATAGCCAAATCGAGTAGAAGCAAGATACTATCGACAGGTAGCCTTCAGCTAGATAAATTGCTGGGGGGTATTAGTGGAGGCTTATACCTATTTTACGGAGAAGAAGAATTAGTCGATGAAATTTTAATACATTTACTAGTTAATGCCTTACAAACAGAAGAGGACTCGACTTGTCACGTGATCTATGCAATCTGTGGAAACTATAGGGTTGAGCGAAGCGTCATAGAATTTGAACCGCTTTTCCAACTGCTTGAATCTAAGGGGTTATCTCCCGAGAAAAGTTTGAGGAAGGTTCGAGTTTTAACCGCATCATCAGCGGATCAGCAGACTCAACTCGCTTATGCATTAGAGAAAATAATTGAAGAAGGTGAAGTAAAACTCGTTATCGTAAGGGGGCTATATCGCCTTCAGCTTGATGATGCCCGGAAGAACAGAAGAGATCGAGTTGTGGAAGAAGTTCAGCGTTCCATTTCTAGAATTCGGCAGACATGTGCTTCTCACAAAGTACCCGTAATAGCTTCAGCTAGAGAGGTGAAAGCTAAACTTCTGCCTCGAGCTGAAGCCAGCAGTTTTCTCAATCATTTAGCGAGTGTAACTGTATATCTCCGTGGTAATAAGAGAGAAAGTTTCCGGAGGGCTTACCTGGTCAAGAGTTCGGTTAGGCCTCTAGGTTCTATTGATTATTTTTTTGGAGAGGTTGATGAATTGGGTAGAAACACTCCACCTTTGAGAGATTCTTTCAATGAATCGGTTGCTAGACTCAGAAAAGAGTTTAGGGACGCTCTTGTTAAACCCAGTCGCAGAGAAGCTTTTGACAAAATCGTTGAAGCATGGTCCTCTGAAATGGGTGCAATAACATACGCGGAGTCGGTTTCCCTATTTGACTTATTGCTACTAACCGCGACTGTTGATAACAGAAGGGTTATTGAGGAGTTATCAGAAAAACTTCGCCGCTTTGAAGATAAAGGCGGTGAGGTAGGCTGAAGGAAAAAGGTTGGATGCTTGATCCATATTTAAGAGATGAATATGCTTGGTTATGGTTTAAACCAGAGATGGGAAAACCGCTTTTAATTAAAGAAAGATATCGCCCCAGATTCTTAGTGGAGTTAAAAAAAGGATTAACTTATGAGGCGTTGAAGGGGCTTCTTGAGTCTCACCCCTTAATTTATTCGGTTTTGGAAACGCTGAAGTATAGTGATCTTAGGAGAATTGAAAAAAAAAGTTATGCTGAGGTAAGAGTGGATTCGGTTAACTGTTTGATGCCTGTCATTAAATATGTTCAAAGTCTTAATGGGGTTAAAGAAGTCTTCGATGGGGGTTTAGCTCCTATTCAGTGGTATCTCATGGAGAAAGGGGTTGCCCCTACCAGCTTCTGTGAATTCGTTGAAGACCAGGGAGTCCTAAAATCTCTCAAACTATTGAATGATGAAATGCTTATTGATCCTCCTCCATTTAAAATCATTAGATTCCAGGCACCATTAGATGGTATTATAGATGAGGTTACTCTTTATGATGAAGTAGATAATGAATTATACAATTTTAATGGTTCAGAAGATTCAGTTCTTGAAGGCTTCCGTTCTGTACTAGAGTCAGAAGACCCTGATGTCTTGGTTACTGATAATGTTGGAACAATAGTTAAACGCATGTATAAGAGAGCTGCACAATCTAAAGTCAGCTTCAGTTTTGGTAGAGGAGGAGACACTACTCATGGGAGGATACTCCTGGGTTTAGCAAGTTATTTGGACATGGGTTTAGCAGGTCTAGTTGAGCGGTCCCGGTTTACTTTAGCACCGATGGGGTTGAATTATGATTGGGAAGCAGGGAAGACTATTGATAGTCGTCAATGTTATGAAGCTTATAGGCAAGAAGTTGCAGTTCCAGAGATGAAGGGAGGCTACAATTTTGAGTCTAACGCTTGGGAGTTGGTTCGAAAGGATCGTGGGGGAATGCTTTTCTCGCCTCAATCCGGGCTCCATGAAAACGTGGGTTGTTTGGACTTTGAATCGATGTTTCCTAACATAATTGTAAAGAGAAATGTAAGTTACGAGACGGTTACCGATGAAGGAGTTAGAATAGATATTAAGGGATTTCTTGGGGGGTGGACGAAAAAGTTTCTTGAAAGGCGTCTCTATTTCAAACACTTGAAGAGTTCCTATAGTTCAGGTAGTAAAGAATGGAAATATTGTGAAGAGAGGCAGAGTAGCCTCAAATTGATGTTGGTTGTTATCTATGGTTACAGTGGGTGTTATGCGAATAGGTTTGCTAATGTTCGTGTCTTTCAAGAGATTAATAGACAAGCTAGACAAGCTATGGTTAAAGCGCTGAACGTTTCTCTTGAGAATGGTTTTGAAGTCATTTATGGTGATACTGACTCTATTTTTGTTAAAAAGTTAAATGCAAAAAAAAGAGACTATGAGTCTCTGGCTGTAGATATTGCTAAAGAAACAAATCTCCCGATTAAGCTGGATAAGCATTTCAGGTTCTTAGTTCTTATGAATAAATCAACTGACCCTCAACAATCATCGACTAGAAGATACTATGGTCACCTTATGGAGGGGGAATATTTTTTTCGTGGCATTGAGCTTAGACGTCATGACACCCCTATTTACATTAAACGTCTGCAAGAAAGGATTATGGAATTATTATTCGATGCTGAAGACGCTGAGGATGTAGTAAGGCGAGGTGTACCCAGGGCTTTGGCTCAAATCAATAGGGCGTGTGAAGAAATCAGGCAGAGAAGGGTTGAAGCCCGTGAATTAGTGATCTCAAAAAGATTGAGTAGGGATGTAAATGATTATAGGAGCCTGCAACCCCATGTTGTAGCAGCCCTTCTAGGAGAAGAAGATGGCAATTCAGACTTTGTTTTCGTCAATACTGAACGGAAAAATCCTTACCTCAGAGTCATCCCCGCTTACATGCTTGATGAAGACTCTAGAAGCTATGATTGGAGAAAATATGCTAGTCTAGCTAGAAAAGCTGGATCTAGTATGTTGGCTTCGATAACAAAAGAACTTAATCAGGATAAACGATCAATGAGATTAACCCAGTTAGATGCTTTTGTATAATAAATTAGGTAATAAAAATCAAATAAGAAATAGATTAAACTGATTTAGGTTTATATCTGTGAAGAATATTATGGATGATTACGACTATATTCTTTATTAACATAAATAAATAACAATATTCCTGAGTGATGTTCAGTGAATACTAAAGAAAAAACAAGCAACATTAACGATGAATATGATGACGCTTTCAGATGTATTGAATTATTTTCTTGTTTTTCAAATAATGATGCTTATAGAATATTTAGTTACGCGAAAAATGGTATAAAGAACTCCACTAATGCAATTAAAGAACTTACTCTTACACCAAAACGTTATTATCAAAGACTCAAAGAATTGATGGATTTAGGGCTTTTAGAAAAAACAGAGAAGGGTTATCAACATACACCATTAGGTAAAGCAATTTACAATGTTAACATAAATTTAATAGAACTATACAAAAATAAAGAAAAAATTGAGTTTTTAGGAAATTTCATGAATACTACTGTTCTAACTGAAGAAGAAAAAGCTTCGATATCACATATTCTTACTGAAGAAACTCAAATAGGTCAATTCATGAATCATGTAGTTGAAACAAATGGCAACGCTGTTGAAAAAATACAGTCTTATGATAAATTAGTTAAGCGGGTATGTGAGGAGCTTGAAAAAACATCAAATTCGATATTATTAGCTTCAAGTTACTTTGATCCAGATGTAATTGCTTCTGGTTTGAAAGTTTTTAAAAAAGGTGTTCAGGTTCGAGCAATAATGCCAGGTAACTCATTATCAAATAAATTTAATAAACTAAGGATGCTAATGTCCCCTACAGCTTTACTAACAATAATTAATGTATTAAGAACCACTAATGATCCAAGTTCTATTTATAGAGAAAATGAGGTCCCATTTAGTTTCGTTATTTTAGATAATAATAGATGTTTTTTTGAGTTCCCTAAGATAATTGAAGAAGAATTTAGTGTTGCTTTTTTTGTCAGTGATACTACTCTTGCCATGAAGTTTGTGAAACTTTTTGAGGTTATGTGGTTAGAAGCAAAAAAAGATTCGTTTGAAATACTTAAATATTTTAAATATGTATAAAAAATTTAAAAAAAATTTATTTTAAGTAAAATTGGTTAACCTCTTTAAGGTTATTCAGATTGTTTATTTTAACCATTCTACTAGAAATTGTATATAGATAGTTCTCAATGTATAAGCTTCGTTCTACAGCTGATTCGCTGTCAAACCAGAATCCGCTTTTTAATAACGAATCGTCTTCAATGTGTGTTATTATTCCTCTTAGTTTTATTCCTTTCAGAGTTATTTCAAAGACGTATGCCCCTTGTGATATATATTCTCCATAAGCGTTTGTTGGAGGTATACCAGAATATTTTGATGGATCAATTTTTGCTTCTAATATGGGTATTACTAGTAGATTTTTTTCTTTACTGAATAAGAATGCGTGATGATCATATAATGCTGGTGAATCTGTGCCTCTATCACCTACCTCTATTTTCACTAATTCTTTCGGGTTTGTAATATCTGTTACATCGAAAATGCTAATTTTTATTCCTTGGTACCAAGAAAAGTCTCCTTCTTCAGCTTCTACTGTTTCTTTCCCGAGACCAATTATGTGATTATCATCATATGGATGTAGATAATTACTGTAACCAGGGATTTTTAATTTTCCGAGAATAGTTGGATTACTTGGATTTGATAAATCAATCACGAAGAAGGGATCAACTTTCTTAAAGGTAACTAAATAACATCTTTTTCCAGTAAATCTCGCTGAATATATCTCTTCGCCGGGGGCTATTCCCTCGATTTGTCCAACAGTTTTCATGTTTTCATCAAGAACATATACGCCACTTGATTGCTGTGTTGTTGATATTCTCCATCCCCACCACATTCTACCATTCGTTGTTGCGATTCTGAAATACCCATTATATTCATCCATGCTGAATTGGTTTAAAACCCAGCCAGGTACTGTTCCTTCAGCTTTGAATGTAATTTTACCATTGTCTAACTGAATTTTATGAATAGTTGTATTGCTCCAATTTGCTACTGTTAGATAAAGATGTTGGGTACTGACATAGATTGTGCTACTTGCACCAAGTAAGAGGGTTTCGCTTTCAACTGGTTGATCGGATACTTGACTGTTTATGCTAAATATTGTTGTATAAGCATACCAAGGTTCAGTGCTATTCCAGTAATAGTATATTTCAGTTGGTCCTATTTGATGAATTTTTTCACCATCTTGAATTACAGGAGTCTGAGTTTCACCTTCAACAATGTAAGCGTTTTTTTGGATGATTAAGTAAACATAATCTCCTATTAATCTACTTGATACATAATTACCTTCAGCTTTGAAGGTCCTCTCAAGTTTCGGTTCAAGCTTGTTTGTAACATCATATACTTTTACTAAAGTAACTTGAGTTTCTTTTATTGGTGGCATAATTCCAGGCATTTTTGGTAAACGTTCTATTCCATCAAAACTTGAATAGTTTTGACTAAAAACCACAAGTTTATCTCCAGAAATAAATAAGTCGCCAACTTGTTCATTGAATTTAATCCTTGAAAGAATTTTTGCTTCTTCAGGAGGATATGCATTAGCAATGTATACTATTGTTCCTTCAGCAATGTAGAGGTATTTTCCGTCAGTTTTGATTTTATCAGCTTCATCTACTCCTGCTACTTGAATGTTTGTCCCCGAATAATTGGTTCCTCCTTTTTCGGCATCATTCATAGAAGGTTGTGAAATACCTAATTCGTATACCCTATACATTGACGAAGAAGTTTGTTTTTCAAGAAATTTCTGTAAATCAGAAGCAGATTTAAAATTTTGTAAAGAACCAACATAATTCACAGTAGGTAGGTTTGTTAACATTTCAAATTGTAAAACTGATCCCATTAAAAGGCTACCACAAATCAAACCTATTACAGCATAGGTAGTTAATTTCATACTATTTGACCACATATTTATCTAAATATTAAATATAGTAAAGTTAGACTTAATCCTAATCATTAGAACAGGTTTTTAGGTTTGTTCGTATTTTTCGAACAGTATGATGAATTATATTTTTGAGAGAGATGCCAAGTGTTTACTATATGAAATTTATTATAGGATTCCATTATAATTTTAAGATGAAGAAAAGAACAAAAATTATTTTAATCATTTTTCTAATATTTTCAGTAATAATCGTAGGTTTTATTATTTGGGCAGAAATGCCTTCATCTCCAATGCCAGATGCGCTATTAGCATTAAACAGTAATTACAATGTATCAATTCTAATTGAGAACGATATTATTTTTATGCCAACAGGATCTGCTGAATTAGGTTTCATAATCTACCCAGGTGGAAGAATTGATTATAGATCATATGCCCCTTTAGCTCTTTCAATAGCAGAAAAAGGTTATATGGTAGCTATTGTACGTATGCCATTAAATTTGGCAATTTTTGATAGTAATGCTGCTTTGAGAATTATTGAAAAATATCCTGAGATTGAATTATGGTGTATAGGTGGACATTCCTTAGGAGGAACCATGGCTGCTCAATTTGCGTCATCAAATTTAGATATAATTAAGGGATTAATTTTATGGGCCTCCTATCCGGCTTCTGATAATGATCTATCCAAAAAAGATATTCCAGTAGCTACGATTTATGGTTCAAATGATGGTTTAATTAGTATTCAACAAATTCAGGAATCATTAAAACTATTACCACAAAATACAATAAAAGTAGAAATCTTTGGGGGCAACCATGCTCAATTTGGATGGTATGGACCTCAAGAAGGAGACAATGTAGCAACAATAACTAGAGAAAATCAACAAAACCAAATTATAGAAGCCACCATAGAATTATTCAATTATGTTTTAAAGTAAAAATTTTTTATTTTTTATGTAAGTTAAATCGTTAACATTTATTAAGTATTATTAAAAGTTTTTTAGGTAATAAAATGACACAACCACATGAAGGACATGAGAAATATTTATGTAAACTCGTGGGAGAAAAAATTCCTCTTGAAGAATTAAAACCTTTAGTTAAAGATGCAAAGTATATTTGCAAAGGCTGTGGATGCACGATAGCTAAAGCAGAAAACTTATGTGCACCTGAACTTAATTTTTAATATTTTTCTTTAATTATTTCATGATACCTGAAAGTTGATTCAATTTGAATTGCTTTTAATGTTGTACGGTTTTCTTCTAAACTCAAAGATTTTCCTGAAACCCAATATCCAGATTTTTTTTGTTTTAGCATTTCTCTTGGAAATTGATATTTTCCATTTTCTACTAAATGTTTTTCTAATTGATCAATACTATTTTTAAACCAGAAATGTTCTCTACATCTTTTTGAACGAGAAAACAAACTCAACCTTAATAGATTGGATTTATCAAAGCAAATCGATTTTAGCACTTTTTCTTCGAAATCTTTGTTAGTATAATAATTAAAAAGATGAAGACTCCATCCAGCACTATAAAATTTTTTGTTTTTTGGTTGGTATAAAACACCATATCCTGGTTCTAATTTTTGGTAATCATTAGATAGAATAAAATTTACAGCTTTCTCGATTTTTTCACGTGATCTTTTTTCTTTCATTAAACTTGATGAATGCAGAAACCCATTAAAATCATGTATGTTGGGTAAGATACTATGTTCATTAATAATTTCAGGATTTAATATTGGTCTTCCTTGGAAGTTTTTAGGAATTTTACTAATTTTTTTTGGCTCAATATAAATTTCTTTTAAATTAATTTTTGTGAAAGAAGTTACATCATCTAATCTTTTCTTTAAAATAAAATCTACTTCTTTTTCATCAAAGAACCCTATCATTGAAAGATAACCAGCAATTAAAGATAGATAAAACCATGAAAATGGGGATTGATTTCCTTGCGATAAAGCAAGCTCATTTAACCAGTTTAAGTAAGGTTGTATATAATTATCGAAAGGTTCTAGTCCTTTCCTTAATCCAAATTCGTATAAACGACCCATACAGTTTTCAAAGGCTTCTGGTTTCGAACTATGGAGTGAATTAGGAGAAACAATTGGGTTAAACTGTTTGAGAGACTTTACCACTAAGTTGGAGACTAATAAAGAGTATTCAAAACTACTAGGATCTTCTTCTAAAAGTTCTTTCTTGGTTCGATATTTTATGATTGGTCCAGCATTCTGCATTAACCATTCATAAATATCTTTACCCACAAATTACACCTTATATTATTGTTATTTCTGTGCTGTAATTACTGAAAGGCACCCCACCATTCTTTGTAACCATTACGACATCCTCTACTCTAGCAGACCAACTGTTGGGTAGTAGTATGCTTGGTTCCACTGTGAAGCACATTCCAGATCTAAGGACTGTGTCATCAGGGATGTAGAGGTATGGAGGTTCATGTACAGTAACTCCTATTCCGTGTCCTAACCTGTGACCAAAATATGATCCATAACCAGCTTTTTCTATTATTCCCCGAGCGACTTTATCTAAATCTTGAGCAGTGATAGTGTTATCAATCATTTTTTTGATTGCTGTTTTTTGTGCTTCCATTACTTTTCCATGAATATCAACAACTTCTTTTGGAACCGGTTTACCTACATATATTATTCGACCAAAATCGCTGCAGTAGCCTTTGTAGAATCCCCCGAAATCAAAGGAGATTACATCACCTTCTTCAATTACCCGTGGTTTAGTTCCTGGTGTGGGGTATTTTGGGTTACGTAAACTTACTGTGCTTACGAAGCTTGTGTAATCTGCACCATGTTTTTTGAATTGGTAATCAATCTCTGTAACGACATCTAGACTTGTTTGTCCTCTTTTTATTGTGTCAACTACTTTTCCGTATACAATATCAGTGATTTTACCTATCTCTTTCATGACCTCAATTTCTTCATTTGTTTTAATCATCCTCATTGGAGAGATTAGGTCAGAAGCAGGGGTGGTTTTGAGTTTTGGTAATATCTCGTACATTAAAAGTAATGTATGAGACCAAGCACGATTATCAATAATTACATGATTATTCTTAATTTTAAATTTTGATAATACTTCAGCCATTACTTTTTTAGGACTTTCAGTTTCATCAAGTATTCTCACTTCATCAATGAAAGGTTTATCATCAGCTTCTTTTATCCATCCCCTTCCACCCATCCTTGGACCAAGAAGAATAAAGCCATCATCTGCGCCAATATATGCTCCCTGAACATAATCCCCATAAGAATTATGATCAGTCATTGAGGGACCTGAACGATTTATTCCAGTTAGATAAAACAGATCTGCTTCTCTACGAAGATACAATAAATCTATACTTTGATCACGCATCGTTTCTCGTATTTTTTCTAGTCTACTTTTAAAATCCATTTCAATCAAAAAAATAATAGTCATTTTAAGTTTATAACATTATCAAAAAATGGAACCCTTAAAAATAATATTTATTATTAGAAAAATAATCTAGGTCTCGTTATTCCAATATTGTTAAAGAAAGAAGAAAAGACAACTCTTAAAACAATAATGATTAAAATTGGTAATAGTGCGACTAACGCAGATTTTTTTAAAGACAATTTATAATTTTCTGAAATCGCATAAAAAGTTAACACTATTGTAATAATACGGAAAATCGTAAAATTTTCAATTAAAACCCTAATAATTCCTTGACCAACAATAAGGGTTCCCGGTATTTCACCGCTAATCAAAAAAAACAGTAATCTCGTAACTTCTTGAATTAAAATAGGGAAAAAGGCATAACCACTTAAGGTAAGCATTCTTTTAAAACTGCCTTGAACCCCAAAAAGAAGGGAAAATCCATGATAAAGTAGATTTGATAAAATCCATCCAAAAAAACCAATTAGAATAGGAAATGCAATCAACCTACCTGTTTGAAGAGAAGTATTTGTAGATCTTACTAAAGATAAATAAATTGTCCCAACATTAAAAATAGTTGTTAATAAAACAATACTAAAACTAATCCAAAAATGATTTTCGTTTTTAGATTTAAAAAACTTATTTAACCTAGATGATTTTGAATAGTCGGTCTCTATATCATAAATTAATTTTATCTCCATGCTGTAACTTCTTTAAATTAATTTAATAAGTTAATAAGATTAATTAAAATCATTATTAAATTAAGTTTTTTTGGTTTAAAATCTGTTCTTTTTTTAATTTTGAATAAATTAAATATATTGACGCGAAACCGATTATCCAGATTCCTGATATTAGTATTGGGTTAAAAGCAGCTCTGGGTAATCTTTCTTCTCCATATTCGTAGGGGGATAATGTAATTGGATTTAGTAAGTTTTCAGCTGGGGCATAATCATCAGTTAATATTGGCACATCTTTTAAGTTGACTGGTTCTTCGAAGAGTGTTTCTGAGTATTTTACTATAGTATCACTATTTTTTGGTAAGCTTTGAGCTTTTTCAATTAATATTTCTATATTGTAGCGGTTCTCATTTTTTGTTGCAACTAATAATAGATTTTGAAGTTGTGCCATAAGTGAATTAGCTGTATAAAATACATAGACTTGAGGGAAAACGAGATTAACCGTTTTATATTCTGCTCTCAAAAGATCAGAAGTATCTCCAATGTAAGAAGAGATTAAGTTAGACAAGATTAATCCATTTTTCGTTAGATGTGAATACAATTCGTTAAAAAATTCTTGTGTCATTAGATGGAAGGGTACATATGATTTTGAATATGCATCAAGAACAATTAGATCGTAAACTCCGAGTTTATTTAATGCAATTCTCCCATCTTCAATAAAAATTCTGAGACGTGGATTTTCTGTAACTCCAAAGTAATCTTTTGCTACCTGTACAACGTCTGGATCAATTTCAATAACATCAACTTTAATTTCAGGATAATAATCTAAGAATTGTTTTGGGCCAGAAAAACCACCTCCGCCAATAAATAGTACTTGATTGATTTCAGAATTAAATGCGAATGCTAAGTTAAAATAATCGGTGTATCTAAAAACTGAGTTACTGGAACCATTCAGATACATTGCACTATGAGGAAGATTATTTAAGTAAAGGATTCTTGTTTCTTCGTTATTATCATCAATTATTGTTAGGGTTGAATAGGGTGTTTCTTTAGTATAGATAATCTTGTCAGAAATTGGATTTGCCATAATATTTGGTGGCAGAATTAAGAAAATCACAATTAAAACACATAGTATTCTTTCTACCCAAAATAAACCTATTAAAGATACAAAAATTAAAACTAATCCAAGAGAAAGTATTATCGTTCGGACTCCAAAGGATGGAATCAAAAAAAATACTGTAAAGAATGTTCCTAATATGCTGCCAGCAGTAGAAATCGAGTATAAACCCCCCGATATTCCACCTAAATGGATTATGTCATCTGCTGCTAATTTTATTGCATAGGGAGAAACCATTCCTAGAAGAACGGTTGGACCACCCAAAATTAAAAGACATGCAAGAAGTGGCCCATACCTATCACCTAAACCTGAATAAAGAATTAATTCAATAATAAAAGAATAAGAAGGAGGAATTATTAAGACAAAGATACCTGCAATTAGAATAATCATTGAGAAGTTTCTATAACTAGGCATTTTATCCGCAATTTTTCCACCATAATAATATCCAATTGCTAGCCCAGTCATTACTACCCCAATTAAGTTACCCCAAACGAATATACTATCACCAAAAGTAGGAGCAAGAAGCCTACTTCCTACAAGTTCCAGAGCCATTACCACAGCCCCAGAGATAAATACATTAAATCTTATACCCCAAATGTAAGATTGGTTTTTAGTAGTCACAACATTATGGAGTACCAGATTAATTATAACAATTTTTGTTCATTCAACAAAATTTCTTAATATAGATTAGGAATCGATAATCTATTTACGTATAAATAGTCTCACTTTTTTCGTATAAATAGTGGAGATAATTCAAATGTTGAAAATTAGAAGAGGGGTTAGCCCTGTTATCGCAACGGTTGTTCTTGTAGCTGTAGCAATTACTATATCAGTGGCAGTAGCTTATTGGATGGGAGGAGTCTCAAGCAGCTATACAAAATTTGAAAAACTTGAGATAAACCCAGCAGTATGTGTTTATACTGGGGGAGCTGCACCTTTTTGGAATGTCACTTTTACAGTTAAGAGTACAGGTACACAGCAAGTAAACATTATTCACGTATATCTAAATAATTTTGAAGTTGATGGATATTCAACATCAGTTCTTGAAGAGGGAAAAGCGGTGTGTAGCATAAGTTCTTCAGGTTTACTTATTAAAAGTGGTGAAACTGACAACATCTATATTTTGATTGCGGCTCCCAAAGCAGACGGAACAGGTGGTTACAAGACGTTATCTTCTGGTACAACAGTCAACATTAAACTTCATAGTGCAAATGGCATGGATTATACTAAAATGTTTGAATTAACATAATTTTATTATATATTGATTAATGGAATTAAAATAGTTTTTAGAGAAATCTTAAAGTTTTTCTAAAATATTAAAGGTGGAAATTACACTTTCCAATCAAGTTTAATGTCTTTACGTTTAAATAAATATTTTATTATAGTAAATATGTTAATGAATAGTAAAATTAAGTTATATATAAAATAGAAAAATATGAACTCAATAGGCTTGAAGATGTAACCTAGTTTTTTAGCTGCGTATTTGAAGAGTACGAAGTTTAATGTGAAAGATATAAGTGAAGAAAAAATGCTTTGAACTACAAATATAATATTTGAAGTAAGCAAAATCTTAGGTAATACAATTATCTTTTGAAGAGAAATTATTAAAAAGAGTTTTGTCAAAGGTTCTGCAATAAGATTAGGCATTAAAAATAATGCTGCTACAAAAAATAATGGTACAAGGTTAATTAAGAAAGGTATTAACATGTTAGAATACCAAGATTTTGACATTAATACTGCCCAATTATGCTGCATCCATTCAGTTACTCCAATTGCCCAACGTTGTCTTTGTTTATACCAAGCTTTCCAGGAAGGATCAACTTTTAAATATACTTCAACTTCGCCAGCATATCCAAAGGTTAAATTATTTTTATAAGCTTTCAAAGCAATATCGAAATCTTCTGAAACAGCTTTACTGAATCCTCCTAATTTGCTGAAAATATCTGAATGTATAGCAAAAGCTGAACCATTAAGCCAAAGGAAATTACCTTTATTTTGAGCCATATACCAATTTAATAAATTTCCGCTGAGAAAATCATAATAGACGTTTTTTGCTAAAAAAGAGTCGAGAACTATTTTCTTTTTTATTTCCAATAGATCATAATTACTAATTTCTTCAACTACTTTTTCAAGAAAGTTTTCTTGATCAATTATAATATCACTATCTAAGAATAAGAAAATATCACCAGTAGCATATTTTGCTGCTTCATTTAAGCTATTTACTTTTCCACGTCTTTCAGATGACATTAAAAACTTAATTTGTTTAAATTCTTTAGATAGTTTAATGCTTTTTTCTGATGGTTCATCTACACAAACTATGATCTCTTTTTCTTTATAAGAATCTTTGAGTAGAAACTGAATTATACCCTTTAAAAGTTGTGATTCCTTGAATACTGGAATAAACACACTGATTTTAGTGGGCAACTCAGTTTCCTCAGCAAGGATATTAGATGAAAGTATGAATTATTGGTTAAATATTTTGGCATTCAATTATGAGTAATTAGTATAAATTTAGTGATAAACCAAGTGTTTTTAATATTTATAAAAGGGATCATCTCAAACATATTCAATAAATATCATTTATATTATTATTAAATTTTCAATTATTTTATCAAACTACGTAATATCTTTATCTCCTACATCTTTTTGTGTTTTAGTTTCTTCGGTTAAACCCATTTTTTGTTCTTTAGTTGGCTCTGTTACACCAAAATAGAAGATTGCTGCTGCGAGTATACCAATTAGTCCTGATACTTGAAAAGGAGTAGAAGGACTGATGGTCTGCCAAAGCCAACCACCCACTATTCCTGCTGGAAAACTGAAGATGGAGGTGAAAGTGCCCTGTGTGCCTATTACAGTTGCACGTTGTTGTGGAGGAACAATATCAGCGATTAATGCATTCCAAGCTGGACCTCCAACACCTTGGCCTCCTCCAGCAGTTGCTAAAGCTAAACCATTGACTGTTCGTATTAGAAAGTATGGTTCATATGTAGTAGTAAATGAAATTAACCACTGAGAAATGGGATTTGATATTCGTGATATCATTATGTTAAATTTTCTTCCATATCTGTCACTAAGTAATCCGCTGGGAAAAGCCATAACAACCATTGTGACACCAACGATTGTTGAGATCAACCCTAATTGTGTATTAGTAATTTGAATAACTTCAAGTGCATACAGATTAGCTAGATCCCCTACTAACCTCATTGAGAAACTTCCCATTACACCAACAATTAACATTACTTTCAGAGTTTTAGGATATTCTTTAACATGCTCAAATGTAGGTCTAACACGTTTTCTTATTTTTGGTCGATCCTCTATAGTTTCTTTAGTATACTTCCATCTTATCCATGTAATGAATAGCGAGACAGCTATTTGAAAAGTTAAAAAAGTCTTTAAACCATCTTCGTACCCATACATATCCATTACAATTCCACCTATTAAAGGCGAAACCATGTTTGGTATGTGAGTTATTGTATTATAAGCACCATAACCAGTTCCTCTACGTCCAGCTGGCATGGAGTCAGCTACTAGAGCAGTGAAAGCTGGCATATACAAGCTAGTCATACCATTAAAAATTGAGGCTAATATTATCCATTCCCAACTCGGTGCGAAATAATAAATTATCGGTGAAAAAGTTCTTAGAAAAGTTCCTGCAACAATAATTTTTTTTCTTCCATATCTATCTGCAAGCATTCCACCAGGCATTTGAAATAACATATTCTCTAGACTAGTAATTGCAGAAAAAAGTCCAATAATTGTGACTGAAGCACCTAAATTATCTTTAAGATATTTTGGCCAAAAAGGTCTCCATGCAGAACTTGCTAAGCTATATAAAGAAGTAGTAAGAGAGATTGAGAGAATATTTGGGTTACTAAAAACTTCTTTCGTAATTTTCCAGTATCCTTTCAAATCCATTTTTTTCACCGATTTGGTATCCTCGAATTGCATCTTTTAGTACATTTAATCTTTTCTAGTAAAAACATGAAAATAACAATAATATAATAATGTTTTAGAAATCTAAATTTTTATATAAATTTCTTCATCTTCAATTTTTACTTCATAAGTTGTTAAATCTTTTGTATTAAATTTTAGGAAAGCAATTTTTGGCCCAGATATACTTTTACCATTAGTCAAGTCGAATTTTGAGCCGTGATTGGGACATGTGATAATTCCATTCTCAACCTTACCTTTAGATAAATCTCCTTTAAGATGGGTACATCTTCTATTTATTGCATAATAATTATTATCGTAATTTATTATTAGGATTTCTTTGTCGTCAATGAATATAGTTTTCTTTTCATTATTTTTAATCTCATCAAGATTAGCTACTTTAGTAAAGGACATTTCTATCTCTATAAATAATAAATAATATTTAAATAAAAAGCCTATTTAATTAAATTTAAAAATTTTAGTATCTTTTTTAGAATTTTAAGGTTCCATCCCATGAGGGTGTTATTTCTGATTGTGGTCTTTTTGCCCAAATACTCATAGGTCTATATAGATAGATCCATGGAGCATCTTCATTTATGATTTGGTGTAATTGTTCATAGAGGTTTTTCCTAGTTTTAGTATCTGTTGTACGTTGTGCACGTTCGATTAGTTGATCAGTTTCAACATTGGAATACCCCTGCCACCATGGGCCTCGACTAGGAGAATGTATTTTTTCACGGAGAACTCGGAAAGTGCTAACAGGGCTTGAGTCAAAACAGCAAAGATCACCTATTTTTTTTGCTTTAACAGTCTCTGAATAAGCGACTCTATCTCTATGGATCTTGATTTCAAGCTTAATCCCAACTTTCTCGTATTGTTCAGCCATTAATTTAGATAGAACAACTGCTTCGTCAGGCATCTGTGAGGGAATATCCATAACTAGTCTTAATCCATCCGGGTAACCAGCATCTATTAGTAACTGTTTTGCTTTGTCAGGGTTATACGGATAGCTTTTTACTTCTTTGTTGAATCCAAAATGTAAAGGAGTTATAGTTCCTGCTAAGAGATTCGCGGTATTGTTAGTAACTTTCTCAATTATTTCCTTTTTATCTAAAGCATAGTTTAAGGATTGTCTAATTCTTTTATCTTTGCATACACCTTGTAAACAATTTAACATAAAAATAATACATAATGAACCATGTTTTTTGATAACATCTAGGTTTTTAGACTCAGCTATTTTAGCATACTCATATGTTATGCCTGTAGCTAAATCAACTTCTCCTTTAAAGATAGAATTTATTTTTTCTTCTTCTGGTTGTTTTTTCCAGTAAAGTTCTTGATATTTTGGTTTACCTTTCCAATGTTTTTCATAAGCAGTCATTTTTATTTCTTCATCATCAAAATCTTTTATTTGGTAAGGTCCTGACCCAATCTGTTCATCTGGAAGTTCATCGAGAGAGTTTCCAGATACAATAGGCATTTCTGCAAGAATGTCTAACAGATCAGCTATAGGTTCACGTAGAAAAATCCTCATTCTTCCCTTATTTAAAACATGAAATTTTGCTCCGCCAATATAACTAGCATATACGCCTTGAGTTCCAAAAGCTCCACCAATTTTGGGATCCCTAATTCTTTCTAAGTTAGCAGCTACTGCATATGCGGTAACATCAGATTTATCATGAAACAAAATATTACGTCTTATCCTAATATCCCATAACAGAGCATTAGGATCAACATGCCAAGCAACACATAAATTAGGTTGATATTCACCAGGACCTATTCGACTAATTAATGGTTCATAAACAGCTGAAATTATATTTAAACGATTTTTTGAATCGCTACAGATATGAGGATCCCCAAGAGGCAAACCACTTTGAGAAATAACAAGACGACTCATTAATATCTAATAACTATTTGCTTGACGTTTAATAACATTATTAGGTATAGAAAGATATAATCGACTAATAATTAGAAAAAATAATATAAATATCAATTAAAAAAAATAAAAATAGGATCTAGTAAAATTAGCCAAAATTTATTTTAGTACTATAAAACATCAATATTCTTTTTATTATTTCATCATATGAAGAGTCTTTATTCTCTTCAAATTTTATTGCATCTTGAATGGTTTCAAGGGCTTTCAAGTTTTGTTCCGAGATTTTAATTAATTTCATTTTAAGTCAAGAACTAAAATATGGATTTCTTATTATAAAGAAAACGCAGGTTGTATAATTACTAAAAAGACTTTAGAAAAGTACTCACAATTTATGAGTTTAAACTTTAACATGTTTTTTATTTTATAAACCTGATTTAATTTAGGAATTTATACTTTAATTTCCTCTATTAGATAAAAATGAGTGATTAAAGAATTATAATTAAAATATAATTTATATTCGAAAAAAATAAAATATTTTACAAATTTATGCAAAAAAAAAATTAAAATGAACATAAAAAAAGGTAAAAGAGTATTTTTAGCGTATTTTTGGTAATAAACAGTTTTTAAT
Source organism: Candidatus Bathyarchaeota archaeon (assembly GCA_016930055.1). GTDB lineage: Archaea > Thermoproteota > Bathyarchaeia > TCS64 > TCS64 > UBA8941. The sequence continues at coordinate 17,886 of JAFGHP010000044.1, forward strand.
TAGTAATAAGAAATTGAATACGAACTGATATGAAGAAGCTACTATTAGTAACTGTATTAACAATAATTATTTTTGGTATTGTAATTGATATCCAAAGTGTAGATGCATTTAATTGGACATATGATGAAGATATATGGAATTTACGAGTTTTTGCTCCGGATGTCACTAGTCCTGGTAAAACAGAAAATTTTACTATTTTCTGCATGCTTCATGAGGCTAGAAACGAGACTTTACATGTTAGGTTTTACTTGAATACAACAACTCAACTAAACAAAGTAATTTATGAAGCAGATATACTTACATTGGCTGAATACCCTACAAATTTCTATTTCACATGGTTACAAAACATAACTATACCAATAAATGCTGTGAATAATGGTTATTTGAAGGTCCAGATTGAGACAGTTGATAAATATTTCTATTCAATGGTAGTTACATTAATTCAAGAACCAACTTATTCGAGTCTACAAAACCAAATAAATGTATTAAATCAACAAATTGTTAACTATACTGTTCAAATAAATAATTTGAATATAATGATCAGTAGTTTAGAAGCATCAAAATTAACACTACAGAACCATGTCACAAATCTTACAATCCAAGTAACTACACTACTTAATGATAAAACATTACTTCAAAGTCAAATAGATGCATTAAATCAAAATATTACGAACTTACAATCGAATATTGATTCATTAAATTCAGAAAAAGAAGATCTTGAAAACCAAGTTGATGTTCTAGTTGAAAATATTACTGAATTAACTCAAGAAGTAAACACACTTACTGAAGAAAAAACAGATTTAGAATCTCAAATAGAAGGATTAAACAACGAATCTGCTATGTATAGGAATTATGCTTTCGGTTTAGGAGCACTTGCATTAGTCGCCATAGGTGTAGCAATATATTTCATGAGAAAAAACCAAACAATTTAACCAAAAAAAGAA
>JAFGHP010000045.1 GCA_016930055.1 Candidatus Bathyarchaeota archaeon
GATGATGATCGGCGGTAAAACAGATGATTTTCATGGAGAACCAATAGAAGTAACAGGTATGATACGTACAATTACTGATGGGAAATTCATTCATAAAGCTATGTCTGTTGGAGTTCCTGCAGATGTAGGGAAAACCGCTGTAATTGATGTCAATGGAATTGAAATTATTCTATCAGAGAAAAGCCATGCACCCAATGATCCGGAAATATTTAGACGAAACGGAATAGAACCCACCGATAAGAAGATCATCCTATTAAAAAGTAGAGGACACTTTAGAGCTGCTTATGAACCGTTCAGCAAAAAGGTTATTGAAGTTGACGCACCAGGTCTGACAACCCCTAACTTACAGTGGTTTACTTACAATAACATACCTCGTCAAATATGGCCTTTCGAGACTACAAAGTAAAAGTTTCTCTTTATATTTTCTAATTTTAATGTATTATAGATAGATATGGTTAAAGAATACAGTTGTGCCTGTGGATGGCAAGCTAGAGCAAAAACTAAAGATGAACTTTTAAAAAAAATTAGAGAACATGCAGAGAAAGTTCACCCAGACATTCCTTTTAATGAATCAAATATTGAACGCTTCATTATAGATATAAATGAATAAATATCATCTCTTTTTTAATCTCTTTTTATTGAATATAATCAAACTACATCTTTAAATGTTAAATAATTGATCTAGGTAAAACTTAGTTTTTATTAATTCAATTTACATTTCGTTTTTTCTCTAGTCTAAATATCTTATATTCTATACCTAGTTTTATAGATTTTTTATTGTAATAATATAATTAATAAAGATTTTCAATTATGGGTGGTTGGTGCAAATTCTGTACTTAATTGAATTGTTTTATTTATATCACTTCTAGTTATTATTCCAACAAGTCTCCCATTTTCGATTACGGGAAGACGTCCAACGTTGTTGCTAGCCATCTTCATTAAAGCATCAGAAGCTTTATCATCGGGAGAAACAGTGACAAGCTCCTCTTGAGATCTCATTACATCCCTAACTGTAATAGAACCTCTATTATTTTTGTCAACGTTTCTAACGTCCTCAATTGTGATAATTCCTATAACATTATCGTTTTCCATTACAGGATATCCTTGATGTTTATACACGGAAAACCACTCCTCAATCAGCTCCTGTATAGATAGATCTGGTTTAACAGTTTTTACATCTCTTGTCATTATGGAGCTCACTGTTTTTTCACCGAGAGCTTCGCTGATAATCGTCTGACTTAATCCCATTTTTGATGCGCTATTAATGAAAAGTCCAATAAATACTAGCCATAAGCCATCTAATGTACCAAAGGTAAACATGCTATAGAACCCAAGCAACATGAAAATAATACTAATAACGTTAGAAACATTAGACGCAATTCTAGTTGATTTAATCAAATTTTTATTTCTATTCCAAATGATAGCCCGCAACACTCTACCTCCATCCATTGGGAACGCTGGAATCATATTAAAAAAGGCTAAACCCACGTTTACATATCCCCCGTATCTTAAGACCGCTTCAACTGTATCTGGCAGATTTGCTCCTATGATATAATCGATTAAGAGTAAAATTCCACCAATCACTATACTAGTTAAAGGTCCTACTGCAGCCATGTAAGCTTCTGTTTTTGGATCACTGCTCTCTTCATTTATCTGAGACACTCCTCCAAAAAAGTGAAGTGTAATATTTTTAATGTCTAATCCGCGTTTAATGGCAATTGTTGAGTGAGCTAATTCATGTATTAAAATTGATATGTATAATAATAGTGCTGATGCTCCCCCAATGAACCAGTAAAAGTTACTTGATTTATCAGGATATTGGCTTGGTAAATAACCATTTGCTAGGCTCCAAGTTATTAATACGAAGATTATAAACCATGAATAATTTAATTTGATGTTTATTCCTTGAATTGTACCAATTTTTATTGACATATAGCTACCTACTTTTACTCAATGTTTATTGAAGGTAATTAATGTATATAAACAGGGAAAAAATATTAATCTTATTCTGGAATTATGCTTTTGTATCCTTGAGAAATATATTCTACTTCTGATTTGGTTAGTATGGATGCTTTTATTGGTTGTACGTTTATGATCATTCTATTTTCTTCTCCAACCTGTGGATTAAACCAAAAACGATCCCTCATCTCAGGATGCCAGTAAAGATACCACCACCTCCACTTTTCTCTAGTTACTTCAGGATCCTCAAACTCTGCTTTTCCTTCTATTTGATAGAATTGATCCTTTTTGCTATCAGGGAATAATATCAACACTTTTTCATTTTTTTTAATATCGTTTACTTTTTTTGTATCTTTATAGGTTGGAAACCAAATTTTACTATAGGGATCTTTATTAAAATTAGTCATTGGCCTACTATGCTTTTCATTTTTAACACCAAAACTAACTAAATATACAACACCTGCTTCCCTAAAGCTGTCTTTCATACCTGGTATTTCTCTCATAGTAAATGAAATAACAAAACCATATAAAAAGTGGTTAAAACTGCTTACTGCAAACTATAGATAAAAGAACTAAATAAACTAGACTTCATGAACCACACCCGTTTCGTCAATTATTTCAATTCTTTCCTCTAGGAGATCATTTATTAGTTCTCTTGCTGTTGTTTTGTCTTCTATCCTATAAATTTGCACAAAATTATCTCTCAATACATGAAAAATAACTCCACTGAGGTTAGCTACTAAAAGCGTAGTAATATCTTCGTCGATCAACATTTTTGCTAAGTTTAGACCTTTTCTACGTTCTAACTCTCTGCTTGTGTTAGGTTTTGAGAACCACCTATTTATCTCATGATCCTCAATTTGTACAAATAAAAAAAGAGGGGCCTCACCGAGGTGCATGGAAATAGTTGAATCTATCCCCCTGTCTTCCTCAATCGGTATTGCTACAATCCTAGTTTTCTCTTCAACTGGTTCTATGTGAACAGTAATTGACTCTATATCAGGCAAAGCATCTCTTATCTTAGTTTCTACTGCCTCTGATAGACGATGTGCCTGATCGACGTTAAGTTCCTTATCAACCCCTATTGAAAGTTCGCCCATGCAGAA
>JAFGHP010000046.1 GCA_016930055.1 Candidatus Bathyarchaeota archaeon
ATTTAAACCTAAAGATATTCATTACAAACCAAAAGTTGTAGAAGCTGGCGGAGTTAATCAAAGAGTGAAAATTTCAACTATTAAAAATGATTTACCTGAAACTCTTGAATTCGCTTTTATACCTAAAACTCAAAAAGGATTGAATGCATTTTGGGTTAGAGTGGTGCAATCAAATGGTGCAATGGCGTGGAGTAGCCCAATCTTCATAAACATTACCTAATAAAAAATCAATGTACTTAAAACCAATTAAAATGTTACGTTTATCACTAGTTAGAAGTAAAATTGTATTTTAAAAAATATATGGAAGATATTTAGCTGATCAGAATAATAACGATATTAATAAACACGAATCTAAATTTTTTGTTTTATTAGATTTACTTCATATACTATTTTTAATTAATTTAAATGACGGTTATGTCGAAAACATATGCTTGTTATTTAATTCAATAGTAGAGAAACTTAGCTTTGAAGTTCAAAAAACTAATTTTAATGATCAAAAAGCCCCAAAAAATCCGGATAAACATGTTCAATGGGTAAAAAAAAGCAATTAATAATTTAGACCTTTATGAAAATAACGAGCTAGTAAAAGATTATACATAGAAATAGCAGCAACTGTTCTAATTATAACTGTGAGTGTATTTTAGGGTTGATGGAAACTTGGTGGAGCCAAATCAGGGGTAAACTAGTGATAGCATTGTTAATTATCAACTAACATATTCAGAAATATGAGTTTAAAATAATCGGAGTAAAACATAGAACTTTAATATGTATCAAATAATTTTATTTTTGGTTATTATATTGCCTTTTACACCTTATCATTTTGGACCTGCATTATTACTTGGAATATTATTTTTTCCGTACGTTGACTTTTTTTCTATTTTTTTATCAAGTGTAATTGTAGATATAGAGCCATTTATAATACTGGTTTTCGGTTTAAGACTGCCATTACATGGGTTTTTTCATAGCTTCTTAGGAGGAGGAATATTAGTATTTTTTTCAGTGGTTTTAACTTATTCTTTAAAACCTTTTTTAAATAGATTTTTACAGTTTTTTAAAGTATACCAAGAAACTAATTTTAGAAAGGTTGTATCAACGTCTTTTCTAGGAGTATTTATTCACATTATTCTTGATGCTTTTCTTTATAATGAGATGAATCCATTTTATCCCTTTATTGGAAACCCGTTTTTGAGTTTCTTAGATTATTTTACTGTTTATCAGATTTGTATATGGTCATTTTTTATAGGATTATCAATTTATTTATATAACTTTGTTATAAAAAATTAATGTAAGAATATTAATTTTTAATTTATTATTGTTTAATGTGATTTTACGAGCTGAAGATAACTGATATTACTCTAACTTCATCTGCAGTGTCTTCGCATCGATCAGCAATGTTTTCTAATCCTTCAATGAATTGTGTTATTAGGATTGCATGACCTAAACCGATGTCTATTTTGTCTAAGGCAATAATTTGGGTTCTTCCTTTTTTGTATAATAAGTCCATTTCTTCTTCTAAATTTTCAACTTCATTAGCAGCTTTTAGTGCATCTTGGAATTTTTTGTCCATTAACATGCTTATGCACTCATCTAATTTTATGACGCATTTATGGATCACTTTTATCATGTTGTCTACAAGAGTTTTTATGCCTTCAGGGACATCTTTATAATTGAATTCGACTAATATTCGGCTTGTTTCGTTTATCCATGAAATTACTTGATCAGTCTCTTTAGCTAGTCTTATCAGGTTTTCTCGTTCTTTCGAAGGTAGATCACCTTTAGCTAGTTCAACAATAATTGATCTTTTTAGGTCGTCTGCTTCTTTCTCTTTCTGGGATAAGACATTAAAAGTACGTTTCATCTCCTCTGACTTACCTTGTTTGGCATATTCAAGGCATCTTTCGAATTGTTCAATTGCCATTACTGTACTTTTTGAATGATCTCTGATCATCGTTAATACTTGTATTTGTTTTCTACTTCTAATCCAACTTTCGATGTGCTCCATATTAAATTACTCCAAATCAAGTGCCTTATCTAATCCTTCATGAGGATAGTCATATATTAATAGATGCTCACTGCTTAGAGTCGCATATAGTTTATCTCCTACAGAAATGTCTGGTTCATTCTCTGTAAGAATATATTTAGTTGTCAATTTTTTTCCAGTATCAGTAATGATATTGTATAGAATCGTACTTCCTATAAATGAAACATTAATGACATAACAAGACCAGGTATTTATTTCATTCAACTTTTTTTTATTTAATTTGACATATTCAGGTCTAATTGCTAAAACACATTTTTCATTTTCCTTTAATACTGCTCCTTCTCCTAGTGCTATTAATTTATTACCAGAAACATTAACTTGGTAATAGTTGCCCTCAATTTTCTCTACTTTACCCTCTAAAAAATTGGCTTCACCAAGAAATTTAGCAGTAAATATCTTACTTGGATGAATGTATAGTTTTCTAGGTGTACCTACTTCCACAATTTCTCCTGCTTTCATTATTACAACACGATCTGAGATAGACATTGCTTCTTCTTGGTCGTGTGTGACGTGGATTGCAGTTAAGTTAAGGTCTTTAACGAGTTTCCTTAATTCATACCTTAATTCGTTTCTAATTTTAAGGTCAAGCATACCTAATGGTTCATCTAGTAATAGTAATTTTGATCCTGAAGCAAGTGCACGACCAATAGCCGTTTTCTGCTTTGCACCTCCACTTAATTCAACTGGGAAGAAAGACGCTTGATCTTCTAAGCTAAGTAAATCAAGCATCTCTCTAACCTGTCTTCTATTTACTTCTCTATCCTCACCTTTTACTAGAGGACCATATCCAACGTTTTCATTCACTTTTAAATGGGGAAACAAAGCGATCTCTTGAAAAACATATCCAGTATTTCTGTCTTCAATCGGTGTATCTGTTACATTTTGCTCATCAATATATATTTCTCCAGAAGAAGGAGCAACTATTCCACCTATCAATTTTATTAAAGTGGTTTTTCCACAACCCGAAGGCCCTATTATTGATAGATATTCTCTTTCCTCAACTTCTAAATTCACTTGTTTTAAAGCTTTAATGTCTCCATAATTTTTTGTTAGACTAACTACTCTAACTTTTGTCATTTAATAGGCCTCCAATTCTCGTTTAAGACCTAAAACAGGATAATCGAAAATTTTAGTATGAAAAGTTTCAAACGATATAGCGACTCTATCCCCAAGTCTAAGCTTAGTCAAATCAGAGTTTGGTGGATGTAAAGCGGCTAATATGTCACCGTTATCAAGTTTGACTTCATATCTTATAAAAGTTCCAAGAAAATTGGCTCCAATTAGATCTCCGCTCAGAGTGTTCTTCGCTTCAATTGGGTGGTCAAATAACTTTATCTTCTCTTCTCTGATAGCAGTTACAACTGGCTCTTCAGCAACATGACTCGTATCATCAACCATAATTTGATATCCACCACGAATTCTGATGCTACTACCTCTAGTATTTCGTTTCAAAATTGTACCTTCAATAAAATTTGTGTTACCAATAAAATTAGCCACAAATATGTTTTGAGGACTTAAGTATACATGTAAAGGTGTTCCAATCTGTTGAATGCGCCCTTTTCTCAGGATCATTATTCTGTCACCTATACTCATGGCTTCTTCTTGATCATGTGTTACATGAATTACAGTGAGACCATTTTCTTGAGCGATTTTCTTTAATTCAACTCTTAATTCAAGCCTTAGTCTTGCGTCAAGTGCACCGAGCGGTTCATCTAAAAGAAGCAGTTTTGTATTTGATGCAATCCCGCGTGCTAAAGCTACCCGTTGCTGCATACCCCCACTCAGTTCATTTGGATATGAATTAGCTCTTTTATCTAACTTTACAAGTTTTAAAATTTGTAAAGCCCTATTTTTTGCTTCGTTTAAGTCTACCCCTTTAGATATTGGACCAAAACAAACATTTTCTATAACAGTTAAATGTGGAAATAAAGCGTAAGTTTGAGGAACATAAACAGCATTCCTATCTTCAACAGCTACATCCTTCATATTTTTATTGTCATATAGAATTTCCCCCTGATCAGGTTTAATTATACCTGAAATGGTTCTCAGAAGCGTGGTTTTACCACTACCTGTTGAACCTAAGATACATAGATATTCTCCATCCTTAACATCAAAACTGATACTTTCTAAAGCTCTTGTATCTCCAAAACGTTTTGAAACGTCACGTAATTGAATAGCTGGCATATTATCTCCTCCTATAGACAACGAGTCGAAGAACAAGTAATGATATAAAAGAAGTTAAAACTAGGAAACTTATCCCTAGAGCGATGTCTGAAGTAGTAGCAGGCACTATTCCTTTTATCCAATTCACTAAAAGTACTGGCGCAGTTTGTAATTTCTGTGAAACAGCAGTTGTTGCACCAGTCTCATCAACACTTCTAGTGAACATAAGTATTGCACCAGAGAAGATTGAGTATTTAGTAAGAGGTACAATAATATTTTTGAAAACACCTAAAGCCTTACTACCTAAAGTACGAGCGGTCTCCTCCATCTCTTCAGGTATCCCTTCAATTGCTGCTGCCATTGCTTGGACAAAATATGTATAGGTTATTGTTGTATGAGCAAAAATGATAATCCAAAACTCCGATAAAAAACTGAAGGTCCTCCAGAAGAACCCTAGCGAAACACCAAGAGCGACACTCGGGACAACAATGGGTACATTAACTGCAGCTTCTAAAAGAATTGATCCAATATGACCAAGCCGTTTTCTAGCAATCAAAATAGCAACAGGAAATCCAGTGATTACATTAATCAAAGTAGCTATAATACCAATTGTGTAAGAAAGAATCATCGAATTCCAGAAACTACTCCATATCCCTTCCCCACTAATTGCTTTCACTAAAGTTCCATCAGAGATTGCACCAAGAACTGGAGATGTAATGAATATAGAGGGAATAAAAACAAGGAAAATAAATATAGTTATTGTTAAAACATTACGAATTTTCACTGAGATACTCTTACTTAAAAGAGCTTCAAAATCAGGGTAAACATTCCCTATTGGGATTCTAAACTTAGTACCAAGGATCCTAATTATACCAAAAACAGTTATTGATGCAATTATTAGAATGAAACTAACTAAAACCATTGGACCCTCAAGACCAGCGTCTTTAGCATTCTTTATGAAAATTGGTCCATTCTCAAAAGCACCAGCTACAATCATTGTTGCCCCAGTCTCTGATAAAGACCTAGCAAATGCGAGTAGAAACGCAGCAACTAGCCCAGGTTTCAAGATAGGCAAAGTCACTGTTCTAGCAACAGTAAAACTTTTAGCTCCTAAACTTTTTGCTGCATTCTCATATACATCCTTATAAGTTAACAACTCGCCAACCATTACTCTTACAATTACGGGAAAACTAAAGGCGAAATGTAATAATAGAATAAGAAAAAACCCTGGAGAAACATTTACTCCAAGAAATTTTAGAGGACTATAATTACTATTCCAGAATAATAGTGTAGAGAATCCCAATGCGACTGTAGGTATAACAAAAGGAATGTCAACAAATGCATCTAAAATATTTATTAAATTAGATTTTCCACGAGCAATAATCCAAGCCATAGGAATACCCGCAATAAGATCCAGTATAGCGATAATGAATGCAATAGTAAAAGACCACATAATTGCGGATTTTGCTCGATTCAGCAATATTTCATCTCTGAAAACCTGATCTATTAAATCTAATTTGAAGGAAATGCCCAAGAGAGGGGGAAGCAAAATAAAAGCTATTAAGTAAAATACTGCGAAAGAATAAAGAATTTTACGAGCTATAGGACTCCCTGATAATCTATTTATAGCTTCACCTATGCTCTTACTTTCCTTCAATATTACCGATGCTCCTTATACAAAGATTAAATCAATTCAAAGATAATTAAGTAATATAGTTAATCTCTATAAAACCCATAAGATATATAGAAAGAAGCTGAAATTTATCATTAAGATTTAAAAAAATTAAGTTTTTAAACTAAAGATTAGTGAAGCTCAAATTTTTTTTAAAATTATATTGTAAAAAGTTACTACAACCTCAACCAGTGTCTGAATAAAAAATTAAGAAACTAGAAAATAGGATTAAAAGATTAAGTATAGAAACTCATCAGGACAAGTCTAGAGAACAGAAAAAGAGTCTACAGTTATTAAGGCAGATAGATTAACTTTTAAAATCATTTACTTTGAAGTTTTTATTCACAATCTAGCTTCTAAGAAACTCTAAAACTGCTTTGTTGAATTCACTACTCATTTCTCCGCTGAAACCGTGCGAGCCTCCATTTATCTTAACAAGCTTAGCTCCTGGTATTGTTTTAGCTATTATTTCAGAAGAGTTTGGTTTGATTACCCTATCATCAGTACCGGTTAACACCAAAGTTGGGCATTTAATCGTTTTGAGCCTATCAGCAGTATCATGTAATAAAGTTGCATCTAACTGCTCTACAAAACCATCAATCCAACTTGTAGATGAATTAATGGCAGTCTTCATCAAGGGAAGAGCAAGAACCCTATATGACATCTTGTTAAATGTTGAATCGAGTATTATATTCACTAAGTTTCTTAGGTTTTTATTATCCTTATTAGATTTTAGGTAATTTTCTATCGTTTCTGAGACTTTTAAGGAAAATCCACTTACATCATTTCTTTTTGAGTATGTGCATCCAAGAACTAGCTTATCAACCATATCTTGATGATTGATAGCTATTTCCTGAGCTATCATTCCACCCATAGATACTCCCAGAACATGGGCTTTCTTGATACCTAAATTATTCATTAACCCAATTGTATCTTCTGCCATTATCTTAATGGAATAAGGTCCTTGTGGCTTACCTGATTTACCAGAGCCCCGGTTATCAAAAGTAATCACACGATAATAATTCTTAAAGAATGCTGTTTGAAGTTTCCAATTACTTTGGTCTGATCCTAATCCAATAATCAGGATCAGTGGATAGCCATTTCCTTCAATATTGTAATTAAGATTAATTCCATTAACATTAGCATTCGGTATCTATTTTCTCCCCCTTATAGTCAAATACATTATTAATTATTTGAAACTATGTATTCTAATCAAAGACTAATAGTTTATTTAGAGTTAAATTAACATGTAAAGATATAATGGGGATAAGTTTTACTTTTTTAACTAATATTTATTCAGATTAGGAATAATGATTTTTTAAAGCATTATGGAATCTCTGCTGCAGCTATTATTGTCCATTGTTCAAACCATTCAGGATCTCCCTGATAGTTTAAAGTCCTTTGAGGTTCAATAATAATCCATTTACCTGCTCTCAGCCCAAAACTAGTCAAATCATTGAATAAATAATAATCATGCACATAATAAGGATCTACCAAATCTAAACTATCTAAATGAACTAAAACCATCCAATGATACTGATTTTCAGCGTTTTTAAAAGAACCTAAAGCAGCATCGATTTTAGCGTATTCAAGCAGAGATGATGTTAAAATAGAATAATCATCACAGTCACCACTCCTTAAACTAAGAGTTTCAATAGGTGATCTATAAACATCATCTACTTCTGGTTCGTAATGTATTTGTTCTTCTATTAGGTTGAGAATTTTAGAGATTTTGTCTGTAGGAGTATCATATGAAAAAATTTTGCATTCGTTTATAACGTAGTCTAATATTTTTTTTGCATCATTATAGCTGTATGAAGAAACTACTTGATAATATTCGTTTTCTATATCGCTCCACATTGAATATCCTAAATCGTGTCTAGCTAATTTGGTGGCAAATAATAATAAATCTTTGTCGTTTCCCCAATAATTTTTATCTCCCGATAACCCATATTCGTATCTTACATTATCATAAAAGGAAGTTAATGAATTGCCTACACTTAATTTTTGTTGAACATCATAAATTGATTCCAATTGATTATACTGATTTGATAATAGATTGTAATTGCTTTCAATTTGATTATATTGATTATTTATTTGGCTATTTTCGATAACTTTCATTTCATATTGATATGTTAATTCATTATAATCAATTTGTAGTTCATGATAATAATTAAATAATTGATTATATTTTTCAATATTTGTTGTCAAATTTAATTCTAATATGGTTTTCTCTGTTTCAAGATTGATTATTTTGTTTTGATAATCAGTAATATCAAGATAAAATTGATTTAATTGAGGTTGATATACAATAAGTGCAGCTACACTAAAACCAAATACTGATCCTAATAGGAGAAATATTGTCAGATAGCTAATTTCTTTAGGGTTCATTTACAGTTCATTTATTTTGGGTATTTCATTAACCTTTAAGTTTAATGGATTAAAACTAAAAATAAATCTAATTTAATTAATTTTGTTTAATAATTAAATATTTTATTGTTTTTATAATTTCAAGAATTTTTTAAAAAAAACTCAACATCATTAATGAATTTTATTGTACCCTCATCTATCTGCTTTGTTAATGCATCTAAATTGTTGAAATCCGGATTCTCTATTAAAACATTCTCGAGAATTGAGTCAGAGCCTTTAGTGGTTGGGGGCAGCTTGTATTTACTCCATTTATGTTCCTTAAACATTTTCCAATATTTTGTCTGAACCTGTTTATTTACTCCAGATAACCAAACCTCAAACCTAGAGGTTTCATGAATAAATACTAATGCAATCTTTAACTTTCTTTGTTTTAATAACTCAGTGAACAAAGAAAAATACGTCATATCCATGTAACCAAAATAAATGTTACTTGATACAGAATACTCTGGATATTTATTTTTAAAAAAGGTTCTTAAATTCATTATATACTCTATCAACCCTTTATAGGCTTCTTTAATGTCACCCTTTTCCATCTGTTTCTTATATTCTTTCATGTATTCATGGAATGATTTCATGATATATCCCTTAAAGTTAAGTTAACACAGGTATTGGTATAAATTTTATATTTTAATTAGTAAGACAGTATTAATAGTTCGTTTTATTTGGATGATTATTTTTCAGAAATTTTCTTCTGCAAGACTTAAAAATTTAATACACAATGATTAAATAAGTGAAGGAGTTGAGTCTGTCAGATGTTTTCCAAGAAAAATTCAATAAAAAAGAATGTCCGTTTCTTCTAGAATGTGACCTTGAAGTCGTAAAACATTTTTATAATCAGATATGTAAAACCACGAAATATAAGAACTGCAACTACTTTGCTAAACGCAGCGGTGAACTACATAGACCCATCTTCTGGTTACAAAGAAATGCAATAGATGAATCATATTATATTAATGAAATTAATACAAAAAAAGAAGACATCAAAGAATAATTTAATAAAAATTTTTTATTCATGGATTAATGAATCTTATTTTAAATCTTCTAATCCCTGTTGAATCCCCAATTTTTAATATAAAGAATAATATAAATATATTGAAAAAAAGATTTTAAAAATAAATAGAATTTAAGTAAGGATATTATTCTATGTCAATTTTTTCTCTGGATGTGCTTTTAACATATGAGCGTCTCTCTGCTTGGCACTTGGAAATACTTCTCCACATAGTTTACATTTACACGGCATATTTGATCCCAAAAAAATGTTGAGACCTTTTATTTATAACTTTATACAATATTTTTTAATTAATATCTGAAAAGTAGATTATTTTGCAATAATAAGAATAAAAGAAAATAATTAAGTCAGATAATAATGAAGACAAATAGATATGGAAATATCGTTTCTACATTAATTAGAAATTATTCCTATACCTTCTCTGTAATCTATTTTTGTTCCGTATAGTTGTGATAAGTGTTTTATTTTTTGTATTATTTTTTCTGCTTTTTCTCCAATAGCCAAACGTGGCACACCTGCATGGGTCCTTTGCTCTGCTAATGGCTTATTTGAGTCATAATCGAGGATGATGGGTATTAGTCTAATTTCTCTTAATTTACCAGACTTAAATTCTACTTCAGCTATTATGCTTTCCCAGTAAGCGGGATCCTCGAAGAATGTTGCTGGTGGTGCTTCACGTTTTTCGTATAATTCAGGTGTTGAGTATTCGGTAGTTAGTTCCCATTGATCGAATAGATCACCTGGTTGTTTACGTATTAATGTGCTTTGAAAAACAAAGTTACCAAGACTATAGAATATGGGTTTTCCATTATAAATTTCGATTCCACGCATTATGTGAGGTCCGTGTCCAACATATATGTCTGCACCTGTATCAATTATTTTGTGTGCAAATTCTTTCACCTCATCAGGTGGTAACTCAAGGTTTCTATAACCTGTTGGTGCTTTCATTCCACTGTAATGATCATGAAGAGTAAAAATGCACCAGTCGCTTAGTTTTTTAGCAGTTTTTACTGCTTTGATATTTCCTTCTTGATCAGATTTGTTTGGCATTAGTACACGTTTATTTTCACTACCTTTCACAAAATAGGTATCTCTATTTGGGAACCTGATGTTTTCAGGTTCCTTTCCTGATTGTCTAAGAACATCTAACTGCCTTAAAATATTCATAAATTGTGTATAATACTCAGAAGTCAAGTAGTAGTTAGTTCGATACCTTAATGGATTAATCCCTGGTCGACCAGGCATGTCTATTCTAGCATGGCTAGCAACTCCTAAATTATATGTACAAGCAGAAACAAGCGAGACTATCCCTTTTGGTGTATCTAAATAAGCTGCTTCTCTGGCTTCAGCTAAATTTTTTCCTGCACCTGCATGAACTAACCCAACACGATCAAGGTTTTTTATTGTTGCTTCTAAACCACCATAACTATAATCCATTGCATGATTATTTGCTTGACTACAAAGATCGAAACCTAATTCTTTCAGATCGTCTGCAACAATTGGATCAGCTTGTCCGTAGGCATCACTTTTTCCTTCCCCAATAGGGAAACCTTCATAGTTGTGGATGGCTATTTCTAGATTAATAAATGAGACATCAGCGTCTTTTATTTTTTTAAAAAGAGGTTTAATGTCAGCTTGATTACCATAAACACCTATTTTACGTGCTATGAATGCGTCGCCTACACATAATAAAGATAAATCTTTATTCAATAAGCTCACACATTGAATCTTCTCTAAATAGGTTAAAAAAGTTGGTATTTTTCATCGAGGTTTCCAGTCTCGTGGTTTACATATTATTTCTTTTATTTTAGTATCAAAAAAGTTGTGTGTGTTAGCTGGTTGCAGCACCAAAGCGGTATCGCATCCACCTCCTGAACCAGCAATCCCTATAACTTCTTCATCGATGTTTATTAATCCTGCATCAGCTGCCATACAACAAATTTCGCAAGCTACTTTTGTTCCTTGACCAAAAAGTCTTAATACATTAGCAATAATTTCATCCACTTGAATTGTGTTAAATTTACGATTTACTGCTCTACCTAATGTCCCAAATGCATGGGTTGCATGAAGAATTTTGCCACCATTTTCTTCAATTATTATCCGATTCTCGGTAATCATTCTGCTTTTATTTGCTTCACGGAACCCAAAGGTTCCAGCAACTATAATTAGATTGTATCCTTTGAAAAGAGTGGAAGCTTTTACTCCTGTTTCACCAGTATAGGAAGCGACGACTATGTTTTGGATTCCTAGTTTATCTGCTCTGTCTTTAGCTAATTTTAAAGTTTCATCGGTATTTAGTTTTCCAGAATCGTTAAAATATACAGTGAATTGTGAATAATCAGACATTTCATCACTTTTTCTAATTTAATAATAGTTTTTTAAAGTCAGTACCTGCTCTAGAACAGCGTATTTCAACCGTGACTTCTTGGGATTTATCTGTTTTAACTACCCATTCAACGTTAGAGCGTGTTTTGTCTATGATTTCTCCACCTACAACTCTTGGGGCAATTATTTTTGATGAATGCCCATCGAGGTGTCCTATGTTTATTTTTTCATGACCTATTACTAATTCTGCACCTTCGGAAAGTTTTATTTCAGCGATTACTGGTGATGCTCGTTTTATTCTAACTGCAATTTCAGTCACATTTGTTGGTAACCAACCAGTGTTAATTATTTGTGCTTCAACTTTATAGACTCCATCTGCAACTTTAGTTGATTTTAAATCATTTATTCTGATTAAAGGTAAGAGTGATGCGTGTTTTAAAGCGAAAGGTAATGCCTTATCACATTCTTTTTCTAACCAATCTCCGGGAGGAGGATTCCTTCGGGTGAATTTTGTGTTTACTCCACCTACTTCTATTTTACCCAATTGAGGATGATCAACATAGTGCCAGTCAATGAACCCTTCGGGGTAATGATCGTCGATCCATTTCAATTCCTTTATCTGGTCATCTTCACTAAGTTTTGATAAGTTAAAGTTGACTCCCCCACGTTCTCTGAAATGCCCAAAGCCTAAATGGTATTCTAATTCCCATAATTCAATACTATAATTAAATGCCCCCAAGTGTTCATAAAAGAAACTTAAACTACATCCATGTCTATAGGGTCTGTCATCTTCGAAAGTAAATTCTTCATAAACACTTAATGAAGGGTAACCTGTTACCTCTTCACCTATTTTTGCTATATATTTGTATATTTCGAGGTCTTGTTTGAGTTCTTGTTCAATGAACCAACTATCTGGATGAACTGTACTTTCCCTAAGAATTAATCCTGAATGAGTGTGGAAAGTATGCAAACCTGATAAATTGGAATGGTTTCCCCAAAAATCAGCTATTGCCCTTGCTTCTACTTCTTGAAGGGGAAAAGCTCCAGCTCCTCCTAAAGGTAATCCCCCTGGAGCCCAATAAGCAGGATAATTACGATTAGTTCCACCAAGGAATCTAGATGGAGCCATAGTAATCTGTTTGCCTGGTTTGTATTTCAGGAATTTACCTTCTCTCATAACTCTATAGAATTGACCTTCTTTATCATCTGGTGTTCTTTTAAGCATTAATCTTGGATCTTTTATACTGATTTTCCATTCACCATTCTCATCAGGAATTCTCATATAAGTGATTTTTCCGTCTCCATCAACGTCTTCTTCATAGTGTCCTTCACCATCTACGAAAGCTGGGTTAAGTATCCCTGCTGCTGTGCTATGGTATGGTTGCGTTAGAAAGATTTCAGCTCCGTCAGGGTTTACTCTTGGCAGAATATAAATAACTTTGTTATCAACAATCTCCGTAATCATTGGATCTTTACCATATTCTTCAAGCAAATAACCAAGAGTTCTGATGCAAACTGCGCTTCCTGTAACTTCACCACTGTGTGTATTACCATCGATCCATAACGCAGGTTTATTTTTAGCTAGACCAGTCTTCTTATTTGTAACTTCAACAGTCCATAATTCTCTACCTTGAAGACTCTTACCTATACTAATTAACTCGGTTTTATCTGTGTGTTCTTGACACATTTCTTGAAGAGCCTTAGTAAGCTCATCGTAAGTAAGATAATTTCTCCAATACTCTGAAAATTTTTTTCCCAATTAATTCACCTTAAACTAAGAATGCTACTTGAATTATAAAACATAATTTATTGTTTTTTTATTAAAATTAAAGATTTTTAATTAAGAGATCAATGTCATCTATAGTATTATAGAAATGTACTGATACTCTCATATGACCACCGTGTGCTCTTCGTCCAGTTACTTTTATTTTCATGTTTTGTAATTTTTTTGCCAAATTTTCAGGGTTTTCTTGTATAAAACTGATTATTGGAGATTCGTTTTCTATTGGAGTCCAAACTTTTTTACCTAAATATTCGAGTTTTTCGTAAAGATACTTATTTACATTGATTATTTGATTCTCAACATTTTCTATTCCAATTTTATTCAAATATTCAATTGATTTTATTAATGCATATACTCCCTGAAAATTAATTGTGCCATACTCAAATTTTTCAGCTTTACCTTCTGTAATTGATTCCTCGGGGTTGTCTCCTTCATATAATTGGTTTTTCCAACCAACACGATCCGGAGTTAACTCATTTACTGACTGATTATTTACATATAAGAAAGCTAACCCAGCTGGTCCCATCAAATATTTATAAGGTGCAACAGAAACATAATCTACATCATCTTTCTTATAATCAACTTGAATTGCTCCAACTGCTTGAGTTGCATCGACTAGTAGTTTCGCTCCATGTTCATGAACTATTTGAGCTACATCTTTAAGGTTGAATCTAAATCCATTAGTATAACATACTTGACTTATTTGAACTAATCTAGTTTTATCATCGATCATTTTTTCTAGATTAGAAAGTTCAAATCTATTACCTGATGCTT
The DNA here is from genome assembly GCA_016930055.1 of Candidatus Bathyarchaeota archaeon. Taxonomy (GTDB): domain Archaea; phylum Thermoproteota; class Bathyarchaeia; order TCS64; family TCS64; genus UBA8941. The sequence goes on from JAFGHP010000046.1 coordinate 14,198, forward strand.
TAAGCACCCTGCTCTCGACACCGTTTTTTCTAGTGGTATTTGTTACTAAAGGATTATGTTCCCATTCAGTAAAGATTACATTATCTCCTTTTTTCCAATCAATCCCATTTATTACTATATTTAATCCAGATCCAGTACACATTGTAAAAGCAATTTCACTTGATTGAACTCCAATTAAATTTGAAATCATGTTACGGAGAATAGTTGATTTCTCAAGCCAACAATTTAGAATTGTGTTTTTGGTTATTCGAAAATTATACCATTCATCAATCCATTCCATGTAACCTTCTCGAACCTGTTTAGGCATTAATCCAACAAATGCATTATCTAAATAAGTCCAATCTTTTAATGTAGGAAAATCTTCTCGGATGGATTCAATGTTATTCATAAATTAAACAAATATTTGTTATTATATTTGAATTATAGGTTTAATACTAAAGAAAAATTAAAAAAATTTAATTCAAATCATTTTTCATAATAATATGAATAAATGTTTATCCCCTTTTTGGAAGAAATATTTTTTAAATTTAAATTTTATTAGAATTATTTATGGTCAGTATAACATACTTAACTCCGACAGTTTGTAAGTTAATGAAGGTTGAGAGTCCATGGAGTTCTTTAGCTGAACCTTCAGAAATTATCCTAAATTATGCTGAAAGAGTTGTTGGGAAGGATATAATAGAAAAAACATTCATTTATGCCCCAGATGCAATTGGAACAAGTCTTTATAATGATTATAAAGACCAGTTTAAAGAAGTTGAGAGTATTTGTCCATTCAAAATCGAGTTGAATGCAGAGTTACCTACTTATACTCCAGTATGTTTTGGAAGTATGTTTACTGGTTCGCCTCCAGAAGTTCATGGGATAAAGAAATATGAGAAACCTGTTTTAAAATGTGATACAATTTTTGATACATTAAGTAGAGCAAATAAAAAAGTAGCTATTGTAGCAGTAAAAAATAGCAGTATTGACACTATTTTTAAAAATCGTAATATTGATTATTATTCTTTAGAATATGACCCTCAAGTCAATGAAATGACTGATCTATTAATTTTAGGACAAAATTATGATTTTATATTAACTTATAACCAAGAATATGATGATGTCATGCACTCAACAACACCTAGAGATCCCCTTGCTCTAAAAGCTTTCAACAACCATCTTAAGGCATTTACTAAACTAGCTAACTCTTTTAATAAAAAAAATAGGAAATATAATCGTATCATTGTTTTTGCACCAGACCATGGAACTCACATTGATGCTACTACAGGTAAGGGATCTCATGGAACCGATTTACCTGAAGACGTTGAAGTCAACCATTTTTGGGGAATCTTTAAAGGCAAATAATTTTAAAAAATTAGGATTTTAATTTAGTTAGACGTTCATTGATTGTTTCTAAACGTTTTTCTAATCTCTCTTTGACAGATTCTAAGAGTTTTATCTCCTCATCAATAGACATATTAGCAAAATTCATCCACATTCTTCGTCTCACTAAATAGTCACTTCGATGCCAATCGTATCCATAGCGACCAGGATATCTATATCTAAAAAAGTGAGGATATTGTTTCTCCTCTTTTTCTTCCATTTTTTCTTCTTTCTTTTCTTCACTCATTTTACATTACTCCATTTTAC
>JAFGHP010000006.1 GCA_016930055.1 Candidatus Bathyarchaeota archaeon
CAAGACAACTCCTGAAATTACGCCTAATTTCATAAAAAGCAAGTCCCACTCAAAGATCGTTGGACCCAAATCAACTTCATTAACAAGAATCTTATATTTTGTATCAAGAAACATTATGCCTAAAGAATATAGAATAGGATCAGCAACAAACCCATAAGAGTAAACTAAAATTCCTGTATCTTCATCATACTCATTATATACACATATTGATCCTATTTGATTTTGAACATTAAACGACTTTGTGGTCGTACATAGTTGCCTACCCGCAACCGTGTCACAATTATATTTATGAACTGTTTCACAGACATACTCGAATCCAGGAACATTTGAGATTAAACCGTCTTCAAGAAGACGCTCTGGATTCTTTAAAAACAGCGTAACACCGATTATGCTGTTGTTTAGATAAGAAACCTCGTTTGTAACAGGATTATACAATAAGACACTAGTTCTATTATATGCTGGCTTAGAATGATAAGTGATGTTAATCGACGCTCTAAATTTTATCAAATTACCTATAGGCTCTAGGAAAATCAATTCAAGGTCACCAGTCATTGGATTAAGGTTTGTTTGAAATATTCGTGATCCATTAACTGAATCCAGTATAATTGCTATTATTTCGAATTTGTAGTGTAATTCATTGATTTTATTGGGTAATCCGTTGCTGCTTAAGAGGAGTGCTGAAAAAAAGAGGGAGAGAAGTCTATGCATTACAATCACTAGTCAAAAGCAGTATATGTCTGAGTATGCTGAACAGTAGTCCAGGAATTCCAAAGCGACCCAAATTTTACTTTAACTTCTGTATAAGCGTAAGAACCATGATTCGCTACAACTTGCGTGTATGATTCTATCCATACTCCGTAACATGCGGATGCTGCTCCGCTTCCCTCAACATCATAATAAGTCTCGTTACTCTCATACCCAGTGACCGAGGCTTCCACCTCCCACCAGCCTATGAGGCATAAACCAACATCGTTGCCATAGCAGTAATCGATTGAGGGATCTGGGTTAGTGTCTCCGCCCACCCATCCGGCGTATACTATTGTTCCTAGTGTTAGGCTTGAAATTATTAGTGCTGCTAGTAGTGAAGTTATACTTTTTTTTGATATTATAGATCACCTGTTTATGAGTAGCTTTATATACATATAAAAAGCCTTCTATAGTATTAGATGAATAATACAGTAATAACATTTAAACGCATCAAAAAATTAAGTTTCTATCATCAATATAATTTTAAAGTATCATTTTACTTCTAAGTAATAGCACAAAATCCGTATTAATGTTAGTAAGGGAAAGTATAACCTAATATATGAAGTTAGGATAAATTTCAACTTTTAGTAATTAGTGGTATAAGAAAAGGGTAATAAATTAAACTTTAAATTGATTAGGTATGTATAAATTAACATCAGAAGATGAGAAGAAGTTAGCGAAGCTAAGTGTCTACCAGCAAGCCATACTTCGAATTTTAGCAGAGGTTCCTAGAGGAAAAGTTACAACCTACAGCGATCTTGCTAAAGAATTAGCAAGACGAGACCCAAAATGGTCCCCGAAAGCATCTAGAGCTGTTGGAACTACGATGAAAAATAATGTATGTGGCCCCTATATCCCCTGTCATCGCGTAATAAAATCTGATGGTGGTATAGGTAACTTCAGAGGAGGTGAAAAGGGGGCTATAGAGGAGAAGATAAAGATGCTCAGAAGTGAGGGAGTAATGGTCGTAGCTGGTAAAATAGATTTAACGAGGTACCGACATAGATTTGCATATAAAACTGATGTTTGAAGACCTTGTTTTGGTCGATTTATTTATTTCTCTATTTTCCAATTGGTTTCTTCATTGTTGTCTGTTAAAATTATTCCTATTTGGCTAAGTTTGGTTCTTATTTCATCTGCTTTTTGGTAATTTTTTTCTTTTCTGTACTGGTTACGTAGGTTTATCAGTGTTTTTATGAGTTTTTCGGTTAATTCATCTGAAATTTTTGAATTTTTTTCGAATAATCCTAAAACCTTTAGTAGTTTTACGTATATTTGTTGTGTTTTTAGTAATACTCCCTTATTTATTTGTCCTGTTAAATATTCGTTTATTGCTCCGCTTATATTATGTAGGGATTCTATTGCAGTGTGGGAATCTAGGTCATCATTCATTGCTGTTTCAAAAGATTTTTTCTCTTCGATTACTTTTCTTAAAAATTTTTCTTCTTCGGAACCATAATCAAGTTTTTCTTCAGTTTTTTGTAGCGAATTTTCTATTAGATCAAGGGTGTTTTCTAGTTTTTTAATACTGTTTGATGCTACAAGCATAGCATCTTCAGTATAATCTAATGGTCTACGATAATGAGTGTTTAAGTAGAAATAACGGAAAGCATCCGCAGAGTATTTGCTTAATACTTCATCAAAGCTAACATAGTTACCTAAACTTTTACTCATTTTTTTACCATTAATCATTAAATGCCTTATATGTAGCCAGTATCTAACAAATTGTTTACCTGTTAAACATTCTGTTTGTGCTATTTCATTTTCGTGGTGAGGGAATACTAAATCTTCACCTCCAGCATGTATATCTAGGGTGTCACCAAGAAGGCTTCTAGTCATAACACTACATTCGATATGCCATCCTGGTCGACCATGCATTTGTACAGTTTTTCCTTTATAGTCGAATATAGCATCCCATGCGATTCCTTCTTCTTGTTTACTTCTCTGTTCTTCTTCTGGTGTGCTTTTTTTCCAGAGTGCAAAATCTTGGATAGAATCTTTTTCATATTCATCTTTTTTTATTCTATCCGTTTTTTGAGTTTCTGTCAAGTTGACACCACTTAATTTTCCGTATTCTGGGTATTTGTCTATGTCAAAATATATTCCATCCTCAGTAATGTATGCAATATTTTTATCGAGTAAGATTTGAATGAACTCAATCATTTGATTAATATATTCAGTGGCTCTAGGATACGCACTTGCACGTTTAATATTTAAAAGATCAAGTCCTCGGAGAAAACTGTTTGTATATTGTTTAGTAAAATCTTTTATGGATATTTTTGATAATGCAGAATCTCTAATTGTTTTATCATCAATATCCGTTATATTCATAACAAATTTTACGTTATATCCACTATACTCTAACCATCGATGTAGAATGTCTGATACTATAAAACTTCTGAAATTGCCAATATGAGGATCTCCATAAACAGTTGGACCACACGCATAGACTTTTACTTCTTCAGATGTTAATGGTTCAAAAAGTCGTTTTTCTTTTGCCATAGTATCAAATAGTTTTAATTTATTTTCAATCAAACTTTGTCTCCCCAAAAAAGATTATTAGACATATTTTTTTCTTTAATTTTCTTTTCTAAGATTTTTAACACAATAGTCTCATTCTTCCAGAGTTTATAATGTAATTTTGATTTCTATTGTCAAATATAAGCCTTCAGTTCTTTAAACTTTTATTTAAACGATTTATTGATTCATTTAATCTTAACCTACCTGCTTCAGAAGTTATATTTCCCCTAGTTGCTTCGATAACACCTCTAATTATATCGAGTTTACGACGTAGTCCTTTGAGTAATAATGAAGCATCTTCCATTGCTATTAGATTAATGTATATTTCCTCCATTTTACTTAAATACTGTTCAGCTTTTTCAAACTCACCAATTCTCAGTGAATCTAATGCTTCTCGTCTGAGTTCACCCGGGACATCTGCAACACCAAGTAAATATTGAAAGGGAGTTACGCCAACGATTTCAATTGATGGAAAACCGTTTCCGTTTTGTAAATTATATAAAATAAATGCTTCAGCATATTCTTCTTTGGCAGCTTCCACCTCATCGTAAAAATTTATTTCTGGACACAAAATTGTATATTTTTTAATTTCATCTAATAGTTTATTAGCCTCAGTTATGCTTATCCACGCTTTATCGAAATCTTTGTTATGTATAATTAAAATTGATTGCTTACTGAGTATGCGTGCTCTACGAACCCTTTTAAGCACCTCATCTCTAGCATTTTCACGTTCGTTCAATTCTTCAATAGCACGTTTTATAACATTTTCCAACAATTTTTATCACCTATTTGTATTTTAATAGAACACTATTAGTATTATAACTTTAAATTATTAAAAATATAGATAGTTTTTTAGGCTATGGTATTTATCTTTAGTGATATCTGGATCTAGGTGATTTAATGAGTTTAGACGTTAAAGATGCAGAAAAGTTTTCGAAATCCTTCAACTCTAATCCTAAAAACCTTTTAGCAATGAATGCGGTTACAAAATCTGGAATAAACGCTGTTATAATGAAAAGACAGAGAGTAAATGAAATTAATCATGTATTTAGTAATATGATTACTTCTCCAACAGCGACAAATCAAAAAAGTACGGGTCGCTGTTGGATGTTTGCAGGCTTAAATACGCTGAGGTTAGAAGCATGTAAAAAATTAAATGTTGATCAATTTGAGTTTTCACAAGCTTATACCATGTTTTGGGATAAACTAGAGAAAGGCAACTATTTCTTAGAAGCTATTATAGAAACGAGAGAAGAGCCTGTAGATAGTCGTCTTGTTATGTGGCTTTTACAAAACATTGTTCCCGATGCTGGTCAATGGGATATGTTTGTAAATTTAATAAAAAAATATGGAGCTGTACCGAAAGCTGTCATGCCTGAAACAGAAAGTAGTAGTAGCAGTCAAAGAATGAACATTGCCTTTTTAGGAAAGTTAAGAGACGCTGCTAAGGATATTCGTGATGAAGCAGAAAAAGGAGCAACTGTTTCTGAACTGAGAAAACTTAAGAAAAAATCATTAGAAGAATTTTATTATCTTTTAGCAATCCACCTTGGTGAACCACCAAAAAAATTCACATATCAATGGAGAGATAAAAAAGGCGGTTTTCATAGAGAAGAGTTTACTCCTCTGAGTTTTTATCAAAAATACTGTGGTTATAATTTAGATGATATGGTTTGTTTAATTAACGCTCCAACAAAAGATAAGCCTTTCAATAAAATGTATACTGTAAAATATCTTGGAAATGTAGTTGGAGGAGAAATCGTACGTTACTTGAATGTTCCTATCGAATTAATGAGAGACACAGCAGTTTCTATGATTAAAGACGGTAATGGAGTATGGTTCGGTGCAGACACCGGTAAATACGGTGACAGAGACATGGGTGTATATGATACTAATCTTTTCGATTACGAATTAGTATACGGAACATGGTTAAAAATGGATAAAGCAGCGAGACTTGATTACTGCCAAAGTAGAATGGGACATGCTATGGTTTTCACAGGCGTTGATCTTGATACAAATGATTCACCGTTGAAATGGAGAGTTGAGAACAGCTGGGGAACAGAAATAGGTGATAAGGGTTACTTTGTAATGAACCAAGAGTGGTTTAATGAATATGTTTTCGAAGTAATGGTTTCTAAAAAATATCTTTCTAAAAATATTTTAAAAATCTTAGAAGAGAAACCAATCGAACTACCTCCTTGGGACCCAATGGGTGCATTAGCATAATTATGATTTTTTTATTATTCAATATTTTTTAAAATACTTATAAACTGTGCAGTAAAATTATTAATTTTGTTATATAATGACAAAATTAATCATACTTATTAAAATACAATATAATATTATATTTTTTAAGATGTTTTTACATGTTTATAATAAGATAAATTAAAAAAATAAGCATTCTACATCTTGTTTTAATGTCGTCAATAAGTATATATCCTCACTATCTTCAATTTTCTGAAGATGAGGAAAAAATCCTGCAAGACTGTCTAAAAATTACTAATTCTGGAATAAAACGTACAATAATATTAGCTTTAAAGAACTATCACGAACAAATATTGAACAGTCCTGAACCAGGTAGTAAAGAAGACGAGTTAGCTGAAATAAAAAATTTTTTAAATATTTTATCGAACAACCTCGAAGAAAATAATGGTCTAATAAAAAAAAAGTATTAGAAGTATAAAATACGATTTTTTAAAGTAATAGAAGTTATTTCTTAGGGAATTATATTATTGTTTAATGTCAAATCATTGCGTTTTTTGTATGATATTAAAAGGAATACTACCCTCGAATATTCTATATGAAGATGAAAAAACATTAGCTTTCCTTGATAATAATCCCTCCTCTCCTGGTCATACATTAATAATTCCCAAAGAACATAGAATACGCTTAGAAGAGCTTTCAAAAGAAGAAGCAAACAGTCTTTTTGATACTTTACATAAATTAAGTAAACCGATTCGTGAAGCAATGGAAGCCGATGCTTTATCAATAGCTATAAATGATGGTCCCGAAAGTGGGCAAGAAATTCCTCATTTACATATACATGTTATACCACGGAAAAAAAATGATGGTAAAGGGGTTAGTCAAGTACTAAAAAGAATAAATCAAACGAATTTTAATGAATTTAAAAAAACTGCTGACTTGATTAAAGAAAAAATTATTTAATTAATATGGCCAAGCTTCCATGCTTCCATCTAAAAATTTTACGTTTTTAAATCCTGATCCTAGTAAGATTCTTTCCGCTTCATAAGCTCTGACTGAAGTTTTACATAAAGTTATTATTTCTTTATTAATTGGTAATTCTCTTAATCTGTATCTTAATTGTTCTAAAGGTATATTAATGACTCTTTTATCTTGGAAAGGTTGTTTCATGGTTTCTTCTACTGTTCTAACATCTAAAATTATAAAATCGTTGTAGCTTAGAATTTTTTGATATAATTCTTCGGAAGAAATACTATGTGCTAATCCTTCAAGCTTATTCCTTAAAATATTTGCAGCGTGTAATACCGCATCTATTGCTGTCGAATATGGTGGTGCATATCCAAGATCAAGATTTGCCACATCTTCAATGGTTCCTTGAGACATTAGTATTGTAGCAATAATATCCAGTCTTTTTATACCATCTCCTTCACCAATAACTTGAGCACCTAAAATTTTTCTAGTTTCAATATCTGCTATTAATTTTAAAATAAAAATTTTTGCTGTTGGATAATAATCAGAAACATCGGTACGCGGTGCTATTGATACAATTGGTTTAAAACCATTATTTCTTGCTTCAATTTCATTTAGTCCCGTTTTACCAACATTCCAACTCATTAATTTGAATATTGTTGTTCCAACAATTCCTGGAAATTTAGTGTTACCGCCAGTTAGATTGTCTCCGATCACTCTACCATGTTTATTAGCTGTTGATCCGAGAGGGCAATATACTTTTTTCATCGAAACCAAATTAGTGTTTTCAACACAGTCACCCCCTGCATAAATATCGGGATCACTTGTCTGCATTAATTCATTTACAGCTATAGCTTTAGTTGGTCCCAGTTCAAGACCGGATTCTTTTGCTAATTCGGTATTTGGTTTTACTCCAACCGCTATAATAACAATATCTGCAGGATATCTTATCCCTTTTGAGGTTTCTACTGCTACTACTTTACCATCGTTACCAATTATTTTTTGAGCTTTTGTTCCAAGAACAAGGTGTATTTTTTTCGAATTCAAGTATTTTTGAAGAAGTAAAGACATATCTGAATCAAGTAAATTTGGTACTATTCTATCAAGCATCTCAATAATTGTGATAGATGATGAATATTCGTAAAAGCTTTCACATAATTCCATCCCAATTAAGCCAGCACCAATGAGTACAATTTTTTCTGCGCCATCAAATAATTCATTTTTAATTGAGACTGCATCGTTTATTGTATTTACTTTATAAACTCCTTTAAGATTTATTCCATCAATTGATGGTATTATTGGTGAAGATCCTACTCCTAAGACTAGTCTATTGTATGGTATGTCGTAAATCCAACCTCTTTCAACATCCTTTACAGTAACAGTATGCCATGCTCTATTGATCTTTAATGCTTCGGTCTTTCCAAGAATTTTAACATCTTTTAGATCAGTGAAATAATCCTCATCTCTTTTCTGTCCTAGTGTGTTACTAATTAGTTTATTTTCATCTGGAATAAGACCTTCGATAAAAAAAGGTATTCCGCAACTAGCATAGCTATAAACATCGCTACGTTCAATTATAGTAATTTCAGCTTCAGGATCTCTTCTTCTTACTCTTGCAGCTGTTTTAGGTCCCAATGCTGATCCACCTACAATGAGAATTTTTTTCCCCATCATGATCCCTGAGAATAATGTGAAAGAGTTTTGGATACTAATAAGTTGTGACCTTTATATACCCTGTTTCCCGATACATTGATGAGTAAGTATCTCTAGAAAATGTGTATGCTTGACTTATTCAAACCTTATAGAATTGGTGAACTTGAGATTCGAAATCGATTCATGAGGAGCGCAACAACAAGTGCATATTCAGATGAAATGGGGGTTATTAAACCAGAAATAATTAAAATATATGCAAATCTAGCTAAAGGTGGCATTGGCTTAATAATTAAAGGTCATTTATTCATTACTGATTCAGGTAAAGCTCATAATGGTATGGCTGGAATATCTCATGAATATCATGTACCAAAACTTCGTGAATTAACAGATGCTGTCCACGCAAATAACGGTATCATTTTTGCTCAATTGAATCACGGTGGAATAAATGCTTCTTTAGGAGAAAGAAAGGGGCCATCAGAGTATATTACAAATAATATCAGTGCTAGAAAGATGAGCGTTCCTGAGATTTGGGAGGTTATTGAAGAATTTGGTAATGCTGCTCAGCGTTGTATGGATGCAAATTTTGATGGTATTCAAATCCATGCAGCACATGGATATCTTTTAAGCAGTTTTTTGAGTTCTTTAGTTAATCAAAGAGAAGATGAATGGAATGGCGATTTAAGGTCTAGAATGAAGATTATTGAAGAAGTCTATGATGAAGTTAGAGGTAAAATTGGTTATCAAATTCCCTTGTCAATAAAACTTAATTGTGACGATTTTAGCCCAACTGGTTTTACTATAGATGATGCATGTAAAGTTTCAGAGTTTATTGCATTAAGAGGTATCGATTTAATTGAAATTAGTGGTGGAGGAATTGGTAGTATAGCTGATCTTAGAACAAGAAGCAAACATCATGACCCTGAGTATAAGGAATTACCTTTTGCTGGACACTGCGAAAAAATAAGGACAGTAACAAAACCTAAAACACTTGCATTGGTAAATGGATTTAAAAGTTTAAAAACCATGCAAAAAGTAATTGACTACGGTCTATGTGATATAATTAGTTTAAGCAGACCCCTCATTAAAGAACCAGATCTTATTGAACGACTCAAAAATGGACAAAAAGAAGCTAGATGTATACGTTGCGATGCTTGTAGAAGTTTGTTTGGAAAAGAAATATTAAGATGCTTAATTGATGCTCCAACCTAATTATTTAAAATGCGATTCAGTTATATCTTTGATTTTTTAACATTATTTGGATGTCTATTAGACTCCAAATCGAGGGAAAAGCTGTTGATCATAATCAACTACTTCGATTGGCAGGGAACCAAAGACAGCTTAATGCGCTGGGTAGAAGCTGTTAATCGTGAGAGTGAACATAATCGAGTAAAATTTATTGGTCTTTATGGACCCAGTCAGGTACGTTTTAACTGGGCTTTTATTTATGAAGCTGGCAGTCAAGAACATTACCACAAAATTTGGAAAGACTTAGTCATACCTATTGAAGTTACACATATTGTTACCCACTATTTTTGGCCTGAAACTTCCTTTCAAAGGGATTTACCAAAATATCCTCCAGCCCACTTCTTTGAAGTGCGTTAGTTTCGATATGGGAAAACCCCATTTTTTTTATTAATTATAAAAATGTTTTTTTAAATAATTTTATTTAAAAAATTGATTTTTCAGCTATTTTTTCTTTAATCCTTTTAATGAATTCCTCTGTCTTAACTCCATATTCTACTTTTCCATCACGGCTTCTAACAGCTAAAGTGTCTGCTTGCTCTTCTTTTTGTCCAACTACTAACATGTAAGGTATTTTTTCGAGTTGTGCTTCTCTTATTTTGTAATCTAAAGTATTTGTTGCAGTATCTACTTCGATTCTTAAGCCTTCATTATCTAAAATTGCACCAATTTTAAGAGCATATTCATTATTTTTATCACTTATTGGAATAATTTTTGCTTGAACTGGTGCTAACCATATTGGAAATTTACCATTAAAATGTTCTACTAGTATCCCAAGGAATCTTTCGATTGAACCCATCAGTGTCCTATGAATCATTACAATTCTATGAGGCTGAGCATCTGAACCCATATAATTTAAATCAAATTTGTCTGGAATAGTCATGTCTAACTGAATTGTTCCACATTGCCACGTTCTTCCCATAGCATCTTTAACATGGAAATCAATTTTTGGACCATAAAAAGCACCATCTCCCGGATTTAATTTATATTCTAATCCTAAAGAATCTAATGCTCCTCTAAGGCCTTCCTCAGCTGAATTCCATTGCTCATCAGTGCCAATCGATTTTTCTGGGCGCGTCGAAAGCTCCATTTTATAATCGAATCCAAAAACTTTGTAGAAACCAGTAATTAATTGGATAACGCCAATAATCTCATTTTTTATTTGGTCCTCTCTCATGAAAATGTGTGCATCATCCTGAGTAAAACATCGTACACGGAATAATCCTGATAGAACTCCTGATAGTTCATGTCTATGAACAACACCCAGTTCATACATTCTTAATGGTAAATCTCTGTAAGAATATGCTTTACTCTTAAAAATTAAAATTCCCCCAGGACAGTTCATAGGTTTTAAAGCGAAATCATCGTCATCAATTTTAGTAAAATACATGTTTTCACGATACTTATCCCAATGACCACTAATTTCCCAAAGTTGTTTATTGAGTAAAATTGGAGTCTTTGCTTCTTTATAACCTGCTTTTTTATGAAGTTCTTTCCAGTACCCAAGTAATTCATTTATTATTATCATTCCTTTATTGTGAAAGAAAGGCATTCCTGGAGCAGCATCATGGAAGCTGTAAAGATCCATTTGTTGACCAATTATTCTATGGTCATTTGGAGGTAAAACTTCAGTATCAACTTTTGATTGCCTAAACATGACTGCCTTCATTTCTTCTAGAGATTTTCCACTCTCCTGAATTACGCTTCTTTCCCTAACCGACTCAATCTTTTGCTGAGGTCTGCCCTCTTTAGTTATCGTTCTAGATTGCTCAGCTAATGGATGACCTTTAACTGCAATAGTGAATCTTTTTGTCCAACCAAAAGGGGCTCTAAATGTTTCAAGACCCAATTCATGGGAATGAACTTCCATCTGTTTCATAACTTCAAGAGCTTGAGCAGGCTTAGCTAAATCTGAACTCAAATGAGCGTAAGGATAAAGAAGAACTCTATGTGCTTTAAGATTCTTCATAAATTTAGCAGCTTCTTCAACAGCTGTATTAGCGACAGTGATATCATCATCTTTTTCAACAGATGTTAATAAAACGACTACATCCTCAACACGATAAACTTTTTTTTCGGTTAGCTCCGCATTAGGAGCTTCCTTTTTTACAGGTTCATATTCCATGAAATCTGAATGCAGCTGCAATATCCTCACTCGTAAAACCTCCAAAATATATTCATTTTCAATTGACGAAAGAAATCCTCTACAATGAAATAAACTTTGTTTATACTAAAAGGCCCTTCATTTAAAATTATGGTATTAACTGGGATAATACAAGATTTTTCAACAAACTGTTTGGTAGTCACCCTGCACTTCCAGCACCTTCGTCAACAAACTAATGTTACACCAGTAACCTTTAAACCCTTTTATATATTATGAATCTGGAATATACCTTTTGAATATATTAACATTCATAAATTACTTGAACAAAATAAATGATATACAATTTTTAATATGTGGTTCAATATTTGTAATTTTATATTCTTGTGCAGTATATTAATTCCATGATTAAAACAAATAAAGATAAACTAATCACACTTGCAGTACAAGGTGAAATTGTTCCTTCACAAATTATTAGAACTTATACTTCTACTTGGGATGGTAAAAGTAAATTAGGTATTGGTATAGGAGGAATTAATTATAATTTAAAGATCGGTGAATCTATTTGGGGTTGGGCAAATGGTGAAAGAGCTGAACCAGGTGTAAGCACGGATGGTTATGGATCTGATAGCCAAAAAGAAGGTTATAGACAAAAAACTGGGGTTGG
>JAFGHP010000047.1 GCA_016930055.1 Candidatus Bathyarchaeota archaeon
AAATTTTAAACTGAATGAAACGATGATTTAATAAAAATATGTAAATGTAACAATAAATTACTTTCATTTAACGAAAATAACATAATAACTAAACGAGGAAAAAGACGCTTTATAATATTGTAAGATGGAATCGTCAATAAATATTCTTTTTTTGGCACTATCTAATGAAAAAATTGGGATTGCGGGTGATGTCTCCACTGTTGGTGGGGTTCAAATCTCTTCGGACCCATTCTTTACTTCTTCTTTTATCGTAGGTTTTATCCTCAGTTCATACTACCTTATTTTCAGGTGTATGATTAAATGGTTGAATATGAGTTGATTCAAACTCTTCAGAGTATCTCGTATATTGCTGGTGCTTTAGGAGTATGTATCGCAGCAACCTATTACCTGATAGCACTCAGAAACACAGAGAAAATAAAGAGAAGAGACCTCGTCTTCCAGAGACTCAACGTTAACATGATTGAACACTACCGGATACTAGGCGAGGTAATGAACATCAGAGACTGGAATACTTTCGAGGAATTTTCTAAGAGATACAGCTTAGTAAGTAATTTTGAAGTTTTTGCTAAAATAAGTTACGTTATAAACCACTATAACTGCTTAGGCATCCTGATGAAGGATGGAATAATCAAGGCTGAAGAGGTTTTCCAGTTGTACCAGCCAAACGCTGCTTACGCCATCTACACGCTGTATGAGCCATACATTATTTCACAGAGGATGAATCGTCGTTTGGAGCCAACTTGCCCAGAGAATTTTAAGGGATTCGAGTATCTATACCATGAAATTAAGAGAAGGTATCCTAACATGACGGGTTTAAGGGATTGGACTACACCTAGTACAGAATTAAGCAAGTGGGATACGACTTGGGATGAAGTATTCATGAAGAATCCTCAACTCCTTGAGAATCCTCTTCCAGCAATGAAGAAGAAATAACCACTTTTTTTGTTTTTAAATGTAGGTTTATCATCAGTTCATACTAGGTTATTTTCAGGTGAATATTATATGGTTGTCTTGAATAAATGTAAGTTAATTTACCCATTCCTTCAACAAGCTACCTAAACCATCATAACATAAATCAAATCTCTGAAAGACGAATTCGTCAGAGGTTTTGAAGACACTAATCATTCTTGGAATAAAGCCTTCTCCATAAGTATTGTACAACTCCATTGCTTTGAGTGTGATTCTGAAGAGAAACCACTGAAAATCAAGAACCCCCATACCCGAATATAACAAATTAAAATCATCCCAAGAATGCTTCACTAAAGATTCACCACCCCTAAAAACCAACTCAGGTAAAACCTCACTAACCCTCAACATATGAGCAAAGTCATTCCTGTACCTTCTAAGGAAAGCATACTGGTTGTATTCGCAGAACAGTTCTTCAACCCAATTCATTCCAGCAATAGGCTCAATACCATAATCGTTGGTTGCTCTTATGAGTCCTAATTGGGTTTTAGTGAATACATGGGTGAACTCATGCACGACTTTCGAGTCTCTGTATGCTTTCATGGCTTCCCTGAAGGGATCACCTTCAACATCAAAAATTGATGCCAGCCTTTGCTTTAGATTGTCTTGGCTATTAAGGTAATAAGGTCTGGTTAAGTCAATTACTGGTGTATCGTTTTCTGCTGGGTAGTTGATGCATCCTCTTGTCCCCGTCATCATTCCATATTGTATTTTTGGGAATCTGTGTTTCCAGTCATCAGAGTTTAGGATCACTATGGGTATTTGGTTGTTGGTTGACATGAATTCTGTTAGGAAGTTGTAGCCTTTTTCTGCTAGTTTAGCTAGTTTTCGTGCTCTCTCGTATACGTCTTTTGAGTAGTATACTGGGTATTCTGTTTCTTCTAGTTTCTCTAAGCCTTGGATGTGCTCTTGAGTTGTGGTGATGCTCATGTTTTTATCTGATCTTTAGTATGTTTAACTTGTTTTAACAATTTCCATCAATTATTTATATTTGATCGCAGGTTTTATCCTCAGTTAAGGTTAGATATTTTTTTATATTTATTTAAGTTTGATTTTAATTATGAATACTAAAGCCATCGAGAAGAAACTGGATGAACTCTTCATCGATTACACCGGAAACGTGCCGGGAGCAGCAGTCGGCATCATCAGCAATGGCGAATTATACTCGAAATGCTATGGATTAAGCAACCTACAAGAATCAACATCAGTAACTCCCCAAACAAACTTTGAAATAGCATCATTAACGAAAGCCTTCACAGCAGCATGCATACTCAAGCTAGTTCAAGAAGGAAAGCTGAGCTTAAACAACACCATAAACGATTTCATTCCAGATTTTCCTGAGTATGGAAGAAAGATTATTGTTAAGCATCTTCTTCAGCATACTTCAGGAACACCCAACTTCGATTACCCAAACAGCCTATCTATCAAAGATTTCATGAATAAGTTGAAAGCAGAGACAAGAAACCCGTTAACACCTGGCTCAAAATACGAGTATTGTAATGCAGGTTATCTTCTTTTAGGGATAATAATCAGCAACATTTCTGGCCAACCACTACACGAATACCTGGATAAAACCATCTTTAAACCCCTCCAAATGAGTGGTACACTTCTCTACGTTAATGGAGTTAATGAAGTGAAGAACCGAGCTTATGGCTATTCGGGAAAAGATCTGGGATACAAATTAATTGATGAGAATAATTTTAGAATTTTAGGGGGTGCAGCCGGGATATATTCATCGGTCTTTGATATGGCTAAGTGGGATCGTGCATTATACACTGAAAAAATTCTGGGTAAAGAGACCCTTGAGGAAGCGTTTACACCTGGTAAATTGAATGATGGTAGTGTAATTGATTATGGTTATGGTTGGTTTATTGATGACATTGCTGGTTTTAGGTTTGTTTATCATGCTGGGGGTAATCCTGGGTTTAAGCATTTTTTTGGTAGATTGCCTGAGAAAGGGTTATGTGTTATTATATTGACTAATTGTCAAAAAATGCATTTTATTAAAAACGCAGTTAATTGGAAAAATGAGTTATTAGATTTGTTTAGATTCATATAAAAGGAACAATAATAATTTAATAGAGTGATCTTGTATTTACGCATTTTTTTAGAATGAAAAATAATTGGGAGTTGCAGCTGATGTCTCCACTGTGGGTGGGGTTCAAATCCCAATGGGTCCGCTTTTTACTGAACAGGGTCCCTTATCTAAGCTTTTTATAAAGTTATAAATACCCTCAAAATGGGCATTGCATTAAAGTTTCTAATAATATTTACATTAACTCGAAAAATTGATATACCAAATTTTTACTAAGTAATCGTTAGGAATGGATTTACTTTTCGATGAAATAAATTTTTATAAGCCAATAAACCAAAACGACGTTAGCAACGTTGAAAAAATCATTTATCCAATATTCACCAAAAAAAATTTAGAAGATAAACATCACTGGAACAAAATCAGGGAATTATTTCTAGTAGCCATGGAAAATGCTGACCTAAACTATTTTATAAGAAACATTTTTTGGATCTATGTGAATTGGAACATTACGCAGGGCATAAAAAAAAGAATACCTTTGATTGATGTTGAAGCAAACCTGAGAAAATTCGTCAGAGGCCACGCTGCGAAAGAAAAGGATCTTGAAACTCTTTCAGCTGAACGTATCGATAGGAGCTTTCATCTTGTGAAAGAGTATATGACGGGAGAGAAGGTGCTTGATCTAGGTGGTGGTAACGGGCGTTTAGCTCAACAAATTAAAAACCAATTACATAAAGAAGTTGTATTAGTAGATGTAGTGGATTATAATGCTACTGATCTACCTTTAATCTTGTATAATCCTGATGGTGGTATTCCTTTAATCGATGAATCAGTTGATACGACATTATTGTATACTGTGTTGCATCATGCGAGTGATCCTATTCATTTACTTAGTGAAGCAACAAGGTTAACTAGAAAACGTTTAGTGATTGTTGAGGGCTACATTGAGGAAGATGATAAAAGGATAACAAACATTTTTTTTGACTGGTTTTATAATCGGGTGGTTGGTGATGAGGATATTAATGTGCCGGTCAATTTTCAAAAGGTTGGTGATTGGGAGAAAATTTTGAAATACTTTGGATTTGGTATTGTTGAAACAAAATATCTTGGAATGTGTGAACCCCTAGTGCCAGAGTATGAAATGTTGATTATAGCTGAAAAATAGAGCTACATATTACTATTTATTATATATTAAAATAATGGGGATTGCGGGTGATGTCTCCACTGTGGGTGGGGTTCAAATCTCTTTGGTCTCATTCATTAACTCTTCTTTTATCGTAGGTTTTATCCTCAGTTCATGCTAGATTTTCTTAGGTGAAGTTGAATGGTTGAATTGAATACCAATCAGAAATCGTTTCGCACTATACGGGATGTTGTATTCATCGGTTCCTCAATCACATTCAATATACTCATCAGTATGATCTACATTTTATCTAAAATTGATCAAACTGCCGTCAGGATAATAGGCATCCCAATAATATTTCTAATCATTCCATACACCTACACATTAAACAGGTTCAAGAAAGATAATGCAGGTAAACAGGTAATAATTCCCAATATTGTTATCATCCTATATCTTCTACTAGAATTGTTACTGGATTATGTTTTGTTAATTCCCTTTAGAGATATCTTATTAATGCATATTCTGTACATTTTGGTTTTTTATGCTGCTGAATTCAGCATTATTGGAGTCTCATTTAGATTAAATCGTAGGTGGGGATTTGTTGTGTTGTTTACTTTCTTTGTTTTAATTGGGTGTCTAATCTTCAGTTATGCTATATAATTCTCAAGAGTCTGACCTTAGTTTATCCGGAGTTAGAGAAATGAATTGGAAATTGAGGGTGATGTCTCTCCAGTAATGTGTCAAAAATTATTAGTTTAACAGGTTTTATAATTTATTTTGCCAATCTTCTAACATGATCTCATACAATGCACCTTTCACCAATACACCATTAATTTCAACAGAATTATTATCAAAACCAATCATTTTGAAACCAGTCTTTTCCAAAATTTTACGTGATGCAACATTATCTGGATGGACCCCAGCAGTGATCTTTAAAGCCACTTTATTTTTAAAAACATAATTTACAAATGTTTTAACTGCATCAGAACAGTATCCCTTATTCCTTGCACTGGGAATAACCCTGTAACCAATATTAAGTGAATTATCCTCTTTTAAACGACTAATTAACTGACCAACCCTAAATCCTTGCTTCGTTTCTATAATGTACCAAGTTAAACCAACAACTGAGTTTAACCTCATCATTAAGTTTTCCCTTGACATCTTTTTAAATGATTCATACTTGCCAACATACTCTACATCATTATTCCATTTGTAGAGAAAATCAAGATCCTCATCCTCAAAGATCCTAAGATTCACCCTATTCCCCGAGATCATTCATTTTAAATGCATTTTAATAATATTTAAAACTATAATAACCCAATTTTAATTGCTTTTATATTAGAAAAAACGGGGATTTCGGGTGATGTCTCTACTGTGGGCAGGGTTCAAATCTCTTCCTGCTCAAATAAAAACAATAATTTTTAAACTAATAATAACAAAAAAGCTATTCTCGCTTAATTATTTGCACATTATCCTTATTCCCCACATAAATTGTAGCAGAATTTAAGCGTTCAAGAAGAGCATATTGAAACTTTTCAATATTACTCATTCTTGAATTTAATCTCTTAATATTTTCATCTATGCCATCTACTTTTTTAATCACATCAGTCGATAACTTAGCAAAATTATAATCATTAATATTACCACGCTTTAAAAGAGCAAAAACACTATCAATATCTAATGTTTTAGGTATTTTACTTTCAAAGCGCAACTTATTGTTCTTATTATAAATACGAGTCAAAACACCATCAATAGAACGCCAAGTAAATACTTGTACCCCATTTAAACGATAACCTTCAAAATCATGATTAGCCTCTAAACTAGCCAACCAATTATTCGGAAAAGGATAACCATGATCCTCTAATTCATCTTCAACCAACCATTGATACAACCTAAATTTTTCAACATCAATACCCTTCGATGAACTAATAATCCAGTTAATTTTTTTATTTGTTTTACCAGTATACAACCGCAATTTAGAATAGTGTTTCTTCTTACCTTTACCCGCTTCAATTTCACGAACAAAATTAAACATTTCATGAATATTATTAACAACCACTACAGCGTTAAAATTATGAATTAGAAAGGGCTGTGCGAAATCAAGGGTATGGGTTTTAAAGCACGAGTAATGCCCATGAAAAATACGTGCGATCAAATTTTTATGATAAAGTTCTGAGAGTCTTGTTCTAGCAGTATGAGCTTTAATACCGAGTTCTTTTTCAATTTCAAGTGCTGTAACGTCTTCTCTGCCCTCATTAATGTATTCTCTAATCTTATCAGAGTCCCATAAATTAAATCTCTTAGATAGCATCGAGATAATCTTGGTCTTAGTAAGAATGGTTGACTCTCTCAACTGCTTATCTTTCAGATATTCTCTGAACCCAACCAGATTTTCTGGGGAGGGCTTAAAAATGCGGGGAGAGGGATTCGAACCCTCGAAAGCCTGAGCTAGGGGATCTTGAGTCCCGCCCCTTTGGCCACTTGGGAACCCCCGCCTGCTCATGAAT
>JAFGHP010000007.1 GCA_016930055.1 Candidatus Bathyarchaeota archaeon
CCTCCTTCTGTACTGTAAATATGTGCTCTAGCTTCTGCAAGGAATGTGTCTCCTTTGTTTGTATGTGCTAAAAGACTTGTTATGTTACCTTGTGTTCCACTGGTGCAGAATGCTGCTGCTTCTTTACCAAATATTTCTGCAGCAATACGCTCCAATTCATTTACACTAGGGTCTTCACCATAACCCATATCCCCAACTTTTGCTTTAGCTGCAGCTTCACGCATCTCTGGCGATGGCCAAGTAGTTGTATCGCTTCTAAAATCAAGATTCTTTTCAACCATCGTTAATCAGAAATAGACTATTCAATGAATATATAAGATGAAGACTTTACAACAAGATAAAATAAATAATTTAAGACAATTTTTAATTATTTTTTTTCAATAATTTTATTATCTTTATTTAAAATAATTATTTTAGGTTTTATTGGCTTATCAGTTAACTCAAAACCCATTATAATAATCTCATGACCTTTTTTTATTAAATGAGCTGCTGCGCCATTCATACAAAATTCTCCACTACCTCTTTTACCCTTAATAATATAGGTCTCTAATCTTGCACCATTAGTGTTGCTTACTACTAGTACTTTTTCATTTTCCCAAAACCCAACAGCTTCAACAAGATCTTCATCGATAGTGATGCTTCCCGGATAACGTATATCAGCATCTGTAACAATTGCTTTATGGATTTTAGACCTAAGCAACCATCTCATATATTGCGCCTTCTACTCAGCATAGCAAGTACTATTTTCTTTTAAACTTAACGCTATTTTATTGCATATTTTTCATATGTTTTACTATTATAGAAATTTTATGAATGTACTTATACCAATAATAATTGCCAATAAACCAACAAAAACCCTCATCATTTTCCCGTCCATTCTTTTAATTATATATGCAGAAAGAGGGGATGCAACCAAAACACCAAAAGACATTACAAATAAAATCGGATAATTAACACTTTTTCCTAGATAACCATATGTAATAAATCCAATAAAACTAATTATAGATTCAGATAAAGCTTGAATAGATATTGACGATTTCTCATCCACTCCTGACAACATATTACCCGTAGTGAGAACAGGTCCAAAACCACTTCCAGTTAACCCTTTATTTAATGAACCAAATAGAGTGAAAACAAATATTTTTCCCCATGAAAAAGATGTTTTAATTCTTAAACTCATTACCACTAATATTCCTGATAATACAACAACTGATCCAATGTAGAGATCCAAAATTTTTGATGGTAGATTGAAGGATATAGTTGCACCAAGTATTGAACCAAAAATACCAAATAGTCCAGCAAAAGCAGCAATTCTAGTGGACCTGCTCCCTAAGCTAAAATTAACATTTTTCATGCGGTGATTAAAAAATGAGCTTACTAAACCTCCAAGACTTGAAGTAAACAATACGATAGGTACAGCCACCTCAGCAGAATAACCTAATAAAAGCATTATGGGTGTAACAGTAAATCCATACCCCATACCTAAACTTAGATCTATAATCCCAGAAAAAAAAGATAAAAAAAATAGTAGGAATAATGTGTTAATTTCCATAACCATAATCTTTTAATCCCTTTTTTAAAAAGTATTATATTCACTTTTAAAAGGTAATAAAAACTTCTTTTATAAAACATCATAATATTTTATATGATGAGTAAATGGTAGACCATATTACTTTAGCGAAAAAAGTAATTGAAAAATATCCGATTACAAAAAACGATTTTCTTGAAATCAGATTTTTTATAGGTGAATTTACTAACATAAACATTCGGAACGGTGCTGCTGAACAAGTTTCTAATGAATTTAAAATTGGTGCTGCATTAAGGTCTCTTATTGGTGGTGCTTGGGGTTTTTCAACTAGTAAAAACTTTAGTACACGTGATTTATCAAATGCACTTGAAACATCTATAAGCGTAGCAAAGGCATCAATTAGTGGATTAAGCGAAAAAAGTGCAGTTCCAACTAATTATGTCTATAATGGAGTAGCACCACTTAAAATAACAATTGACCCTCGTGATATTCCATTAGAGGATAAAATTCGAGTTGCTGTTGATCTTGAAAAACATGTTAGACATGAAGGTGAAAAAATTAAAGTTTCAACCGCCTCCCTCACTGATATTGTGCAACGAGAAATTATTGTAAACTCCCTTGGAACAGAAGTTGATGTATCAAACTGTTATGTACGAATTAGTGGCAGTGGTATAGCTAGAGATGGATCTATAGTACAAAACGTAAGCGACTCTGTTGGTACATCGAGAGGTTGGGAAACCATTAAAGAGATTAATCCTACTGAAATGGGCACTAAAATTGGTAGACGTGCATTGAACCTTTTATCGGCACAGACTCCACCCGGAGGCAACATGAAGGTGTTGATGGATCCAACTTTGGTTGGAGTCTTTATTCACGAAGCTTTTGGACATGCAATTGAAGCAGATAGTATAATCAATAACATGTCCGTGCTCGCAGGTAAAGTAGGTCATAAAGTAGGCGTCCCTGATATTACAGTGTATGAAGATCCTACTATTCCTGGTCTTAGGGGCAGTTATGAATATGATTCAGAGGGAACTAAAACCAAGCGAAGAACCATTGTTGATAAAGGTGTCTTGAAAGGATACCTTCATTCTTTAGAGACTGCAGCTAAAATGGGAGTTGAACCAAATGGTGGGGGAAGAGCAGAAAACTTCAACTATAAACCCATACCTCGGATGGGTGTTACTTATATCGATAAAGGAGATATGAGTATAGAAGAACTGTGTCAAGAAATTAATGAAGGTGTTTATCTAAGCAAATCATATGGAGGTTATGTAAATCCCTCTATTGGGCAATTCTTTTTCACTGCTCAAGAAGGACGTATTATTACAAAAGGTGAATTTGGCCCATTAATTCAAAACGTTTCTATGTCTGGTCTCACTCTTGAGGTACTTTCAAACGTATTAGGAGTCGGAAAAGACTTAGAGATGGCATTCCCTGGGACTTGTGGTAAGGGGCAATCGGCACCAGTTACGGGTGGAGGACCAACTCTTGCGGTAATGAATGTTGTTGTTGGAGGTAGTAAATAATGTCAGCTTCGCTTAAAATAGCTAAAAAGAACGTTGAGTATGGCATTTCATTAGGCGCAGATCAGGTTGAAATACAAATTTTAAACCAGAAGCAAACTAGATTAGAAATACGTAAATCAAGCCTTAAAGGGGGAGACATTTTAGAAACTGGTGGTGCAGGAGTAAGAGTTTATGTTGGAAAATCACTTGGCTTAACTTCTACTACGAGAATAAACGAGCTGAATGAATCTGTTAAAAAAGCATATTCCCTTGCTAAAGGTGCTCCAGAAGATCCATACTTTTCTTCTCTACCAATTGGTGGAAAATACCGTCGTGTTAGAGAACTTTATGATAATGAATTAGCTAATGCACCTTTTGAGATCTTAGTTAAAAAAATGATGGAAGGCATTGAAGAGGCTTCACCAAATAAAGATTATACTGTTTCTAGTGGATTAAATAGATCTGTTACAGAACACATAATTGTCAATTCTCAAGGAGTAGAAGCAAGAACCAAGGGAACAATATTCTCTGGAAGTATTGGAGTAAAATTTGAAAAAGGGTTAGATACAAGCATAGGGTCTGAACCAATAAATGGAAGAAGCCTAAAAGAGTTAGAAACACTTGATGCAGGTAAGAAAGCTGCAGAGAAAGCAAAAGCACGGATTGGAGCAAAAAAGATCAGCTCAGGAATTATGGACATCGTACTAGATCATAAAAGCACCCTAGGATCTCTAGCTTCGCTACTTAATTCAGGAGCTAATGGATTAACTGCAGCTCTTGGCACTGCTTTTCTAACTGGAAAAATTGGAGAAAAAGTTGCGGAAAAAGGAATCACAATAAAAGACGATCCCTTCGTACCTGGAGGTGTGGCATCACAATCTTTTGATGACGAAGGAACCCCAACAAAAAAGCTTGTTTTAATTGAAAAAGGGCTTTTCAAGAATTATTTAACTGACTCTTACTCGGCAAATAGACTAAATGTTGAGAATAATGGTCATGGAGCAAAAAATAGCTTAATCTCAAAACCAACACCAACAATTACCAATGTTATAATCTCTCCAGGAAAATGGAACACAGAAGAGATAATTAAAGACACTAAAAAGGGCATACTAATCGAAGACTCAGGATTAACACTTCAAGGTGCATCAACAAATATCTCAAGAATGGTTGACAATGGATACTATATTGAAAACGGTGAAATAAAACACCCCGTTAAAAACACAATGGTAGGTATAACCGTATTTGATGCATTATCAAATATAAACGCCATCAGCAAGGAAATTGTTAACTTATGGGGATCACAAACACCAAACATCAGAATTACGAAAGTAAAAATCTCAAGCGGACAATAAACCTCTTTTTTTAAAGCAGTTGGTGTGTTGGCTGTAACCCATCTTCTGTTTTAAGCAGCATTTGGCTATGCAGGCTACCCGCGCATCCTGCAGGTGGATTTTGCGCTTGTTTGCCCTTTCACCCTGCGGGGCGGTCGTCTCATCCCTTCCAATAGTGTCCTCATCCCTGACCAGGAATCATCGCGCTCTATAGGGGGTGTCGTTTCTGTCCGGAGCCAGCACTCTCGCACTATGCTTCACAGCATCGCAGTCCTGCTTGGTGGATGGAGTTTCCTCAGACACATCAGTATCCGGCAGCTGCTCACCAGCTCACCAACCATTCAGAAATATGAAGAGGAAGAGTAAAAACTTAGTGATATCCTATATTTTGCTAGTTTTATAGTTCATCTAATTTTTACTATTTAAAAATAATTAATTATGGTTTAATAATCCTAGGTTACATACATAAAAAATTAATATTTATAAATATTAGAAAATAATGATGTTTTATTCTCTTTTTAAAACCTTTCCGGGTAAAGCACCTGTATGTATTTCATTATGAACAACAATTTGACCATTTACTAAGACGTGTTTGATTCCCTGAGGGTATGTTGAAGGGTTGAGCGGAGTAGCATTATTTTTTATTGTATTTAGATCAAAGACAACAACATCTGCATAGTATCCTTCTTTTAGTAGTCCCCTTTGTTTGATCTTAAATTTACTAGCTGGTAAGCTAGTTGCTTTCTGAACCGCCTGTTCAAGTGTTAATATTTTCTGTTCTCTAACTGCTGATTGCCAGTATTGTGCCCAGCCATTAAAACTATTTTCGCTGGGAAGAGACCATGGTGGGCCTTTACCAATCCATGTTGTATCTAATGCCAGGGTATCTATTCCAATCATGCTTTTAGGATGTTTATAGAACATTGACTTAGTTGGACTTTCTCTTGTCCCAGAACTACCAACTTTTGCTTCAGGGTCAGCTACAATAGCATCGAAAAGAGCATCAAAAGGATCTATCTCCTTTTCTTTAGCTATAGCAGCAATTGTTTTTCCCTTATATTCAGCATCTTTATGTTCTAAAATATTTATTCCATTACTCCAATTTGGATTGATGTTAGGGTTTAAACCATAATACTTACCACTCCAACAAGTAGCTTTAATTTCTTCTCTAAATTCTTTCATACGTAAAGCATTAGATAATTGCTCTTTACCACCACATACTTTAAGCCAAGGCGTTAATGACGCCACAAGCCAGATATTTTGACTTGTACCAAAACCTCTAATGCCTGGAATAAGATCAAAACTCACATCAATTCCTTCTTTTATTGCATCATCAACTATTTTTATGGTGGCTCTCCCTGCAGCCTCCATTAATTCACGGTTATCCATTGGACTTACATCATGTAGAGCCCCAAGATGGCTAATTTGAACACTAACCTTTGATTTTCTACCAACATCAATCGATTCTAATAGACCTGCTACCTTACTGGGGGGGTGTTCACCTGGTCTTCTTGCTTTCCTTAAACCTGTTCTTAAACAATGAACAGAATATATCCCCCCATATTTTGAAACTATTTTATTTAACTCAACTAACTCATCTAAATCCGCATAATAGCTAGGCTCATAGTCTCTCCCTGCACTCATTCCCCTACATCCATCAATCATTGCTTGTTCAACATGCTGAGTCATTGTCTTAACTTCTTGAGGTGTTGCTTTTCTTTTACTATCTAAACCCATTGTAATCGTTCTTATTGCATGATGACCTAGTAAAGGAACATAATTAGGTGAAAGTCCCTTTATCTCAAGTTTAGTGAAAAATTCTCCGAGGGTTCTCCAATCAATTTCCCAACCAAAAATTTTCTTATGTTCTAAATTAACTACCTCTCTTGGTAGTGTACTATTGGGGTAATACATGTCAGGGGCAATATTGGATATGATCTCGCCTACTCCCATACCAACAGAAATAAGATCACCATATGGACCTGGGCTACTACCACAATTACCTCCAACAAATGTCGTTATTCCCTGCCTAAGATATCCATCTGCTTTAGGATAATAAATTATAGTCATATCTCCATGATTATGTACATCAATCCAGCCGGGTGTAACTACAAAGCCTTTTGCATCAATTTCTTTTTCAGCAGTTCCTTTTACTTCTCCAACACTGCTTATTCGTTCACCTTTGATAGCTATTGAGCCTTGAATAGCTGATACTCCTGAACCGTCTACAATTAGTCCGTTTTTAATTAAAACATCATAATCAGACATGTAGCAGTAATAGTTGGATGTTTACTTAAAATTTTGGAGTAATTATATTTTTTTCCAAAATTCTTCTGATGTAACATGAACAGGAGTAGCACTATAAGGACAACTTACAATACAGTCACTGCAATCAGTACCATTATCACACCAAAACTCGTAACATTTCTCTCCATCAACATACCACTTTAAAGTGCCTTGACTACTGCTTTTATAATCCGAAGAATATGTTGGTTCCTCATCTAAACTTATTGCATTAGCCTTACATGACTTCGCACAACGCCTACATATTCTACAAGTTTTCTCAACACCAAAATCAATTGGTTTATCGGGCTCAAGTGGAAGGCTAGTAAAAATTTTACTTAATTGAACTCTTGGACCGTACTCTGGAGTTATCAACAATCCATTACGTCCTAGTTGTCCTAAACCAGCATCAATAGCTAATGGTATGCTTAATCCCGCATCATTACATGCAGGATATGCTTCATATCCTAAATTTCTAATGAATTCCGACAGACAAGCAGTTGTAAAAGCCGATCTACTGTAACCAAGCGCAGTAACTGACCCAGCTATAGCTGTTGGACTCGTGGATAAACCAATTTCTTCCATTTCATACCCTAAAACAATTACATTTTTAATGGTTTTTTTGAAGTTTATTGGCTCAAATGAATATCCCCAATTTTTAAAAAGCCAATCTCTATTCAATTTAGCGATACCTACTAGATCTGCTCCAAAAAATTTTGCAGCTTTCTTTAAATTAATTGACATTTTTGAAGAATCTTTTATCTTTAATTCATCTTTATACCAATCTGAACCTAAAATACTTTCTTGAGGTCTTGATATACGATCTTGTTTAAAAGCGTCTAACCATACATCGTGGAGAGTCCAAGCTGCTTCACTTAAAGCATAATCAATCCTTGAATAACCTTCAGCTTTGCTTTTTATGTTCTTTAATGCTTTTTCTCGTTCACTTCTTTTATAACCACTCCAATTTTCATCTAACAAAATTCGATTAAAAATCATTAAATGAGAATCAAATCTTTTCAGTTTTTTCTTATTAATTTTGTATGTGTGTATGTCTACTTTTTGGATATTATGAAATTTTCTGCGTTCTTCAGCCAAATCTATTCAAATAAATTCTATTATCATTATTTAACAAACTTTACTCTAATATTTTTTAATAAAAATAGCACAACGTTCTATATAGAACAAGTGCACTCAAAAATGGAGCACCCATGTCATAATATTTATATATTTTGTTATACCCCTCAAGAGTTTGTTCAAAATGACAATTACTTGTACAGAGTGCGGTTCAGAAGTTGAAATAGATACTAACGTTATCGATGGTGAAATCATTTCATGCCCAATATGTGGTATAGATCATGTTGTTATTGTGGATGCTTCTGGATTAATTTCTCTTAAAGAGTTAACTATCGAAGGCGAAGATTGGGGCGAATAATTCTATTCTTTTCTTAATGCCGGTTCAATTTTATGACTGATATTTCCCTTCTTTATGACAGATCAGAATCTGATGAGATTGGAATTAAACTTATTGCTAATGATATGAATATTGACCTGGCTTTCTTACCATTCCATAAAATAGCATTTGGTTTTGGGAGAAAAGGAATTAGTTTTAGAAGCATTGGTAAAGATTATTCTCAAGAATTAGCTGATACGAAAGTTATTTTAAATCGATGCCAAAGTAAAAACCGACGAATTTATGCTTCTTTGATACTTGAAAATATTGAGAAAGCTGTTGTTAATCCCTTTTTTGTTGAGTCAGTGTGTGCAAGTAAAGTGAATAACCTGTTGGCTTTTTCAAAAGCGGGAGTAAGAACCCCTACCTCCGTATATATTCCTGCTAACGTTAAAGAGTCAATGCCAAATAATTTAGAGTTGGATAATACTAGAGACATCATCAAATTAATTCGCACTTACTTTAATTCTCAGATAATATTGAAACCAGATGGTGGAACCCATGGTAGAGGAATAAAATTGACTAATAACGATTTAGAACTTTCAAATGCTTTAAAAGATGTAATTCCTTCAATAATTAATCCTTCAGGTGTTTTAGTACAAGAAGTAATCCCAAAATGGTTTTATGATTTACGAATTATTGTATCAAAAGAGAAAGGTAGTTTTATGAAATGTGCACCAACAGCAATGGTTAGAGGTGGCTTCAAAGATTTTCGGACAAATACATATCTTGGTAATATGGTTTTCAGAGTTAACCTACCGCTTGTTATTATGGAAGAAGCGATTAAAGCTGGTAAAGCTATCGCAAAGAACAGTGAAGCCACAGTTATTGCTTTAGATGCTATGCCATTTTTTGAAGACGTTTCCGTTTATAATGAAGATAAAATACGCAACCTTTTCACTGAGCTTGAAAAACCTTTTAACAAAGTCTTGAAGACAAAAAATGATCCTTCTAAAAAAAATGATTTCAAATCTTATTCTAATAAAATTAAGGATGTTTATGAAAATTATATGTCCTCAAAACCGTATATCAAAATACAAGAAACTCTTCAAAATAGTCTCAATGATTGCGCAAAAGAAGTAGTATTCCACGAAGCAAATGCTTGTCCAGAATTCT
Source organism: Candidatus Bathyarchaeota archaeon (assembly GCA_016930055.1). Classification (GTDB taxonomy): domain Archaea; phylum Thermoproteota; class Bathyarchaeia; order TCS64; family TCS64; genus UBA8941. Next base: position 9,220 of record JAFGHP010000007.1, read on the forward strand.
GGGAACAAACAAGAATTGTTGGAGGGGTTAATGTTGGAGCTCTTTTACTTCAAACTGCTCTAAGCTTAATTAAATGAGTTTTTTTATTTATTGATTACATCCACAAGGATCACTATGTTGACTGTTTAAATTGAGTTTATGACCAAATTTTTCTCTTTTAGTTTCATAATATTTAATGTTATATTCATTTGCTTCAAGTTCAAGATTAATTGTTTTAGTTATCAATATACCAAATTTCCTAAGTTGTTCAATTTTGTCGGGATTATTAGTAAGAAAAATAATGCTTTCAACATTTAATTTTTTTAACATTGCTGCAGTAACTTCGTAGTCTCTCTCGTCTGGCTCAAATCCAAGAGCGATATTTGCATCATAGGTATCCATGCCTTGATCTTGAAGCATATAAGCTCTAATTTTATTCGTTAACCCAATTCCTCTTCCCTCTTGCTGCATGTAAATTAAGATTCCTTGACCAAATTCCTCAATTTTTTGCATACTTTTACGAAGTTGTGGTCCACAATCACACCTTAAACTACCTAAAGAATCACCTGTCGCACAACTACTATGGATTCTAGTTAAAACTTGAGATTTTCCTGATACCTCCCCTTTTACGATTATTATATGATCTTTTTTGTCTTTGTTGTTTGTGAAGCCAAGAATTTTAAAATTACCGAACATTGTAGGAAATTCTGCAACAGCTACTAACTGGACGCATAGATTTTTACTACAATGTTTACAGTCCCATTTAAGAGGACAAGATTCATGTTCTTTTAAATCCTCCTTCATAATTTGGTAATAAGACTCTTGAAACATCATGCAATGAAGGTAATCAAAGGATATTAATTATTGGTTAATATTTTATTTAACTTTGACTTAATATTATTAAAAAAATTATTTAAGATATCTATCAAACCATCTAACTATATGTTGAAGTCTTTCGATTCTGTGTTTAGGTTTACCTGATCTACTTAATTCATGGTTTTCATCAGGGAATCTAATGAACTCTGTTTCCTTTCTTAACATTTTTAATGCAACAAATAGTTGTTCTGCTTGTTCCATTGGGCATCTATAATCGTTTTCGCTATGTATTATTAAAAGCGGGGTATTGATTTTATCTACATAAGTTATTGGGCTCTTTTCAATAGCTTTTTCTGGATCAGTCCATGGGAGTTTCCCCCAGTTGATGTCGTGATCATTGTACCAAAGGTCACTTGTTCCGTACATGCTAATCCAGTTTGTCACGCTTCTCATTGTAACAGCAGCTTTGAATCTATTAGTGTGACCAACAACCCAGTTTGTCATAAAACCTCCGTAACTTCCTCCAGCACATCCAAGACATGTTTCATCAACCCATTCATAATTCTTCAAAACATAGTCCATTGCTTCCATAAGATCAAGATAATCCCTCTCACCCCAGTGACCAGCAACCATTCTACTGAATTCTTCCCCATATCCAATGCTTGCACGAGGATTAGTATATACGACACCATAATCATATTGTGCTAATGTTTGGAATTCATGTTCTGCTGGTCCGAATGTGAAACCGTACGCACTTCTCGGGCCACCATGAATTTCTAAAATTGTTGGATATTTTTTTCCTTCTTTATATGAATGAGGTTTAACAATCCATCCCTGAACTTTTACTCCATCACTTGCAGTAAACCAAAATTCCTCAGGAGAACTAATTTTTATTTTTCTCATCAAATCTTTTGTTAAGTAGGTTAACCTTTTTGCTTCTTTTTTATTATTTTTTATGTAAAGTTCGGTTGGTGTAGTTGCATTCGATGATGTGAAAGCTAAAATTTCTCTTGTATCATCAAAACTAAACGAGGATATATTGTTTTTTCCTTCAGTAATTGGTTCGATCTTTCCATTTAAATTTACTTTATTTAAATTAGTTGTGCCACGTTCTGGTACTGTAAAATAGATCCATTTAGAGTCTTGACTCCATTTTAATTCATCGCGTCCTCCTACAGTTTGATCAAGTGTTTCTGTTAGACTTTTAGCCTTTTTTTCTTTTATATTTAAAACATTGACTTCGCTATTTCTAAACCAATTTAATTTCGGGTCATCAACAACTCTACCAGTAAAAGCGATGTAATTGCCGTCAGGACTCCATCCAAGAGAACTAATTGGTCCTTCACCTTTCCAAATTCTTTCAGGATCTCCTCCGGAAGCTTTTATCGAATAAATATCCTTGAAAGGTTTAAGATCAGCATCTGGATCCATATTAGTTACAAAAGCTAGACTATTACTATCAGGATTCCAACAATATGATTCAACATCGTAGTCACCATCTGTTAATTGTTTTATTTTTCTTGTTTTTATTTCAACAATGAATAAATGAGTATATTTTCCATTGAAAAAACCACCACCATTCTCTTTGTATTTAATTCTCGTAACTATTTTGACGTCACTGTCTTTAATTTTCTCTCCTTTGAATATTCTGCTAGTAAAAGCAATATAATTCCCATCAGGGCTCCACTTAGGTGACTTTACTGCCTCATCTCTATATGTTAATTTGTCTGCTTCTCCTCCCTCAGATGACATTACGAATAGTTGTGGTTTTGGTTTGTCATCTTTTTTATCATTTTCACCTTGGCGACTAGAGGTGAATAAAATGTTTTTCCCATCTGGACTCCATCTTGGATTTGATTCACTTGATTTACTAAAAGTAAATTGTCTAAGTTTTTTTTCTTTTAAATTATATAACCAAATGTGACTTTCGTTTTTATTTTCTTCTAAATTAACTTTTGTTGAGGTAAACAATATTTTTGAACCATCTGATGATATTTGAGCATCAGAAACTGGTGAAGTCAAAAATGGCATAATTTTATAATCTTCCAACTTTTTCAAAGTGTATCTTAAAATACGTGTTTGATAACTTAAAAAATCTTGGCAATAGAAACATAAATTATTTGATAGATTATATCTAATATTCTTTTATGTGGAAAGTCAAATCTGAAACAGGTAAGATGAATGCTGTCTTATTTCAAGATAGTGTTGAATCTTTCTGGAACAATAGATTACCTTTTGATGGAATTGAATCAAATTTATATTATACGCCTAGATGTCACCATGCAGATATTAATCCGGGATATAAACAGTGGCTTGAATTAAAGAATTTTTTAGGTAATGAAAACATCCAACTTTTTGAAGTAGTAGATATCCTAAAAAAAGGAATCGAAAAAGCTACAAGTAAAGAAAGACAAGAAATCATAAAAGAGGTCTGGGGAAAAGACTCAACTAGCCCTAAACCTGAAGAACTTAATGTGGAGCACCTAATCTATGGGTTTCCCTCTAAACCGTATTACAATACTGATGACAATAAAGTAGTATTACCCGATTTTAGAAGAGTTAGTTGGCCATATAGTAGAGATACAAGCTTCACTACACCTATTGGTACTGTACTTTGTAAAATGCGGAGATATAGTCGTCAATATGAACCTAGAATAGTTAAACTAGCATACAATCTTGATCCTATTCTAAAAGAAAAAATTGAATTTATTTATGATGCTAATGAAACAGGAGATGTTTTAACAGAACAGGGATACCTTGAGGGTGGAGACACGCATATAATTGATGAAGAAACTATAGCTATTGGTATAGGACAAAGAAGTAATCTAATAGGGTTCAAAAAATGTATTAAAGAAATTTTTGATAAAGACATAGACGGAACTCTCAAATACATATGTGCAGTACAGCTCCCTGATTTTCCAGCAGTCGATTATATGCATCTTGATGTAATAATAAATTATCCCAACAAAAAACAAGCACTCATTATGCCTTATATTTGGGATACTAATGTTATACCCAATCTTCCTCCAAAGAAACTTTTACTAAAAACACTCGATAGTTTAGCAGCACATAGCCAATACCATAATAGACCTTTAGAAAAGATAGTTACTTCTGAAACATTCAAAGACTGTGGAAGGACACATGTTTATATTAAAAAACAGGGAAATATTATTGAAAACTCTACAGAAATTAGTCTTTTAGATTTTTTAGTTAAACAAGATAAACTTGATAAAGACAATCTATTATTTGTGGCCGGGAAGCCAATAAATGAATATGATTTAGATCACCTTTATTCTGCTCTTTTTGAGCAGGCAAGAGGCTCATGTAACATAATTACTTTAAGACCAGGAAAAGTAATAGCCTTTAAACGGAATACCAAAACTTTAGCTGAACTTAAAGAAAATGGAGTAAACGTTCTAGAATGGAACGACAGCCACTTAGATATGCTTGGCGGGCCTCATTGCAGTACTTGTCCTCTCAGTAGAGAATCCTAAAAAATTTTATTAAAAATATTTTTTCAATTTTCAAATTAAATTTATGATATAACTGGAACCCATATACAACATCAGATTTGAGGTGGTCCTTGCTTCACTTTATCTAAGGCTTCTTTCGCTGTCATTCTAAGGCCATAAAGATGGTCAAGAATCCATGTTACTCCAACGGACTCGCATTTGATAATAAACTTATTTTGATCAAAATTTCCAGTTGGGAAATCAACTGTATACACTATATCATAATTTTTAAGATTTCCCCTAATTTCTTCAATTTTTTTAACCGACTCTTTTATCTCCTCTAAAGAAGTACCTCTTTGACCAGCTGATTCTGATGGCCCAACTGGACACCAGCCATCCCATCTTGTTGCACGTTTTAATGCTCCAATGCTTACTCCTCCAATCCATATAGGTATTTTTGGTTTCTGTATAGGGGTTGGTTGATACGAGATTCCATTAATTTTATAATATTTTCCTTGGTAAGTAACAGGAGTCCCTGTCCATAATTGTGATATTATGTTTAAAGATTCATCAAGTTTTTTTGCCAAAACTTTGTTTTTTGATTTCTCTCCATATGGTTCAAAATCATAAGGATTACCTAAACCTGCTCCTAAAATAACTCTTCCCTCGGTTATATGGTCCAAAGTAGTGAGTTGCCGTGCGATTGATTGGGGTCTATGCCTAGCTAATGGAGTGACAATAGTTCCCATTTTTATATTCTTAGTAAATGTTGCAGCAGCAGATAGTACAGTCCAAGGCTCAGCTACTTCTGAAGGCCAAGGAAAAGCTAAATGATCCCAAAGAAAAAAGCCATCCCAACCCGAGTTCTCAGCTTCTTTAATAAGTTCTAGTAAGAATTGAATTGTGTCTTGATTCCATGATATTAAAACATTTAAACCAAATTTCATAAATATATACTTGTTAACCTGATTTTAAAATTAATTTCTTATTTTTTTATCTAAAATTTTTATAAATTAACTCAATTGAATATGTTAAGTAAATTTCTTAGAAAAAAAATACAGCAAGTTTCTTTAGAAGTGCCTGAAGCATCTTTCATCGGTGAATGCCATGGCTATTCCAAATTTGTTACATGCTTCTATTACTTCTTTATCTTTTATGCTACCACCAGGTTGGCAACAAGCTTTTACACCATAACTTGCTAGCACTTCAATACTATCAGGAAATGGGAAAAATCCATCTGATGCTAAAACTGCTTTACTTAGTCGTTCTTTATGTCCTCTTTCTTCAGCTTTCTGAAGTGCTTGTTTAACAGCAATAACTCTATCCTGTTGTCCAGTCCCAATGCCTAAAGTTTGTTTATCTTCTGATAGTACTACTCCGTTACTCCTAACATTTAGATTAACATACCATGCAAAAAGTAGATTCAAAGCTTCATCTTCAGAGCCTTTTCGTTCGGTTACCCAGCGGAAATCATTTATTCCTCTAATTTTTGTCAACATAGGAGTGCTTAACACAAAACTGCCATCATTCATTGTGCTAATTACTAAAGGCCATTGGGCTTCATCAACAAATCTGCTAATTTTTTTAATATTATCAACTTGTATAACCCGAAGATCTTTTTTCTCTTCCAGGACCTCTAAAGCCTCTGAGTCATAACTCGGTGCAATAACTGCTTCAACATAACCTGCTAACATTTCTTCAGCAGTTTCTTTATCTACGCTGCAATTATATCCAACAACACTTCCGAACGCTGCTACAGGATCGCTGTCTCTTGCCCTTTGATAGACTGTAACAAGTTTATCTCCTTCACGTGATGTAGCGACTCCACTTGGATTAACATGTTTCATAACAGCGCAAGTTGGATCATCAAAATATCTTACAATGTTAATAGCATTGTTCATATCTTCAATATTTGTTCTACTAAGTCCGCCTTTACCGCTTTTAATTATATTCATTGCTCCCACAGTAAGATTTTCGCCATCTTTTGGTGCATAGAATGCTGCTGGTTGATGTGGATTTTCTCCATAACGGAGACTCTGAGCTTTAACATATTCTAGCTCAATATCCCCAATAGTAATTTTTATTGTATCAGGGAAATTTTCTGATAATTTTGTTCTATATAATTTTTTTATACTCATTTTCCTCTCTCCTTTTCTAGATATTTAACAATCGCAGTATCATAATCTCTTGTTCTTTTAAAAGCATCTTCTGCGAATTTTCTTTTTAGTTCTGAAGGAATATGACCTTCATTACTTTTTAAAACTTCAATAAATAAGGAATATTGACTTGGATCTGTTAACACCGTTACTTTATCATATAGAAGAGCTGCTTTTGCTGCTGATCTAATCATTGTAGGTCCACCTATATCGATATTTTCAGAAACTTCCATTATTTTTGCGCCTTTCGCTACAGTTGCTTCGAATGGGTAAAGATTAACAATAACAAGTTCAAAGGTTTTAATGCCATATGAATTCATATAGTCTTTATGTTCAGAATTTTCAGGATTTAATAGTAGACCACCATGTACTTTTGGATGAAGGGTTTTTAATAGACCATCTGGGCTTTCTGGATGACCCGTATAATCTGAAACTTCAATAATTTTTTTATAACCAATTTCTTTAATTTTTTTAGCAGTTCCACCGCTACTAACAATCTCAATATTATAGGTTTCAAGAACTTTTACTAAGTCTTCTAAACCTGTTTTATCACTCACACTTATAAGTGCCCTTTTCAATGTCATGGGCTACACCTTAACGATGAACAATTATATTTAATATGTATAAACTTTATCACTTGAATATTAACAATTTTAACATATTTAATACAAAAAAATAAGGTAATACGATTTTAGGATTTTTATGCTGTTCTACCAGCTCCAGGAAGCATAATATCATGGGGTGCGATTTCTTGATATCCCCTTTCTGTAACTAAAGCTAACTTTGATTTCTCCCATATCTCGGGTATCGTAGAAGCCCCAATATAACCCATTGCGGCTTTTATTCCTCCCACAAATTCATTTATTATATCTTTTGAAGGCCCTCTATAAGGAACCCAGCCTTCAACACCTTCATTTATTGCTTTACTTGGTTGACTGTATCTATCTTGTACGAAACGTTTCTTTCGTGCTCTAGCGGATCCCATCCCATAATATTCTTTATAATAACGACCTTCCATTGCAACAAGGCGACCTGGAGATTCACTGCATCCTGCAAAAACATTTCCCATCATTACTGCACTTGCTCCTACACTTAAAGCAACAGCAACATCACCGGGATTTCTCATTCCACCATCAGATATTATGCTGATATTTGCTTCGTACTTTTTAACTGCGTCTGCGACATTGCTTGTTGCATAAACGGTTGGAGCCCCTGCCCTTGTTACCACACTTGTTGAACAGATACTTCCACTCCCGATTCCGACTCTTAAACTCTTTATTCCATCAAGTTTAGTAATGCAATCTTCTGCAGCCTCATAAGTTCCAATATTACCAACTATTACTTCAGCGGACACTTCTCTGAGAATCTTTTTAGTGGCCTCAAAACAGTTTTTATTGTGGAAGTGAGCTACATCTGTAACAAGTATATCAACATATTTGTCTAAAGCTTTAGCTCTATCAATGTCAAAGGGACTAATTGCAGCTGCACATACTAGCCTTCCCTCTTCGTCTCTTATTGCATCCGGATAATCACCTTTAAGGGTGATATCCTTCATAGTGATTAACCCTTTAACATGTCTTTCTTTATCAACAATCGGTAGTTTTTCGATTTTATGTTTATGTAAGAGTTTTTTTGCTTCTTCAAGATCTATCTCTTCATGACCTGTTATTACTTTTTTAGTCATGACTTGTTTTACTTTAAGATTTTTATCTGCTAACCGAACATCTCTCCAAGTAACTATACCAGCAAGTTTATCGTTCTTTCCTATAACAGGGAAACCTTTGATACGATGTTCCTCCATCAACCCTAAAAGTTTTTCAACAGTTGTATCTGGAGTGACCGTTATTACATCTCTAATTATTACTGCCTCAGCACGTTTCACTGCTCTAGCCATATCCACTTCTTCTTCTAGTGAACAATTACGGTGAAGAACTCCTAATCCACCATTACGTGCAAGGGCAATTGCCATCTCAGCTTCAGTAACTGTATCCATAGGTGATGATACAAAGGGTACATTCAGCTTGATTTTTTCTGTTAATTTTGTAGTGACAATTGCTTCACTTGGTTCAAGAGTCGTCCAACCAGGTAGAAGGATAACATCATTAAAGGTTAGGGCAGTATCCGCGTTTTTAAATTTATCACGGAAACTCATCAACTACACCAACATTTTGAAAGCAACTGGAGTTACGCATCTTATATACTTTTGGGTCTCTTAATAACTAAATTTTGACATAATAATGTTAACTGAATTTCTTTAACTTATTTAATGAGCTCAAAATTCTTTCTGCTTTCCTTAAATCATCAACTGTATCAATATCAAATAATGTAATAAGTTCAGGATCTATTATCCTTATCTCTTCGATTGAAATTTTAACAACATCCTTCAAATTTCTTAAAATGAGACCTAGTTTTTTTTCGCCTTTAACAATTAAATTATGTGAGATTTTAATAGCGGAATCAGTTTTATAAACAGATAGTAGCGGTTCCACCCAACCATTTGGCCAAAGGGGTGTTGCAGCATCATGGTTTTCAACTTTTTCGAAAAGAAGATTTATAACCTCTTTATTTAAGAACGGCATATCACTACCAACAAGTACACAATATTTGTTTTTAGCATTTTTAAAGCCACTATATGCCCCCATTATGGGAGAATCAAATCTCATTTCATCGGTAATTATATTAGCATTTATTTTAAGTTCATCATAAAATAATTTCTGCTCTTCTGACCCCGTAACAATGATGGCTTCATCGACGCATTCAATAATTTTATTTAAAGTGTGTATTATCAAGGGTTTATTCTCTAGGATTTGAAGACCTTTATCTATTCCAATGCGGCTTGATTTTCCTCCAGTAAGTATAATTGCAGAACGCATTTTTTCTTCCAAATATTGACAAACGCACCCTCTAATGGTAAATTATAAACTTAGTTACTATCATTTTTTAAACAATTAATTTTTAATACTTTATTAAAGATTTTAAAAAACAAAGGTTTTCATTTACGTAATTATGATAATTTTTAAAAAAAAATTTAATGATCTTAACAAATTCTTAAAATTGTTTTGCGTTTTTAATGTTAATATGTTACAGAAATAATAGAATATCTTACAAATTTAAATCATTAAAATAACTTCTATGACTATCTGGTAAATGAAATACCTATCCGCTGACTATTCACACTATTATACAAGGTGAATTTAGTGAGCGGTTCTTTTGATAAACGTTGGCAAGGTTCAAATCAACAACCATTATCAACTAGAGTAAAAAATATTGTACGCCAACCAACTCCTTTGAAACCACGTTTAGATTCCGCTATTAAACGCATTAATATTCAATTACAAAAACTTGATCAAGAATCAAAGCGTTTTAACGAACGTGACAAAACTTTATTCAATAAAGTAGTTGATGCTTATGCCACACACGATACACAACGTGCAAATATTTATGCTAATGAACTCTCAGAATTAAGAAAAATGGCAAAAGTTACTCTTAATGCCAAATTAGCTCTTGACCAAATAGTATTAAGATTAGAAGGCCTTACTGAACTTGGAGATATTGCTTACACTCTTCTTCCAGTCATAAATGTTGTTAGAGACATTCGAAATGGAATGGCTTCTGTAAATCCACTAATTTCTAGAGAACTCGGTGACATCAGTAATATTCTTAGTGGGATTGTGATGGATGCAGGTTCAACTTCAGGATTAAATATCAGTTTTGAATCTGCAAACGAAGATGCTAGGAGAATAATGGAAGAAGCTGCAACTGTTGCTGAAAGCAAAATGAAGGACACTTTTCCAGAGTTACCTGGTAAACTATCTGTTGGCTAGTTCCTTATTTCTTTTTTATATAAAAATTTTTTAAAATACTTCTTAAATTAAATTACTAATAAAAGAAGCTGTTATTGGAATTATTATATTATCATTGAGGTTAATTGGTAACATTTCAGCAAACATACCTGCTGTGCATCCTATTATAACTTGAATTGGATCAATAAATAATGTGCAAATTGCTATGGAAATCAACCATCCTCCTATTGTTCCTTCAATAGTTTTTTTGGGATTAATTGGATTAGAATTCCCTTTATTTAATGATAGCCCAATGAGTGAAGCAACTGGATCACCTATTGACAATGTAATTATTCCTATTGCTGCATTATTGAAGGGAAAAAAACTTAATGAGACTAATACCCCAACAGCATACCACAAAGGTGTTGTAACCATGTATTTTTGTTCTTCATCAGTTGATGATTTAGTAACTATCCATGTAAAAGGTTGAATTCTTTTTCCTGAAAGTCTAAGAATTTCGGTTCCAGTATAAATTAGCATTAAAATAATAATAATTGCTTGTGCTGTTTCAAGATTGAATAATTTAACTATTAATAAAATAAAGGCACCTAATGCATGTATTAATTTTCTAAATATTATTCCCTTATCTACTTTTTTAAAATGCAAAAGGGTCATCTCAAATATTGTAATACAAAATTCAGACTAATATAAAAGTAGTTTAGAAAAAGTAAAAAATATGATTAATTAAGCGCTTTCCTTCATTTTCCTATAAAATGCGTAATCAACATATTCTCTATAGGGATTTTCGATTTGCTCTCTCATGGGTATTATTCTATTTCTTTTTTCTTCAATTTTTGGCGTTACTGTAAATATGTAACTATCACTTCCAGCACCTGAGCCATAACTTGTCATCAGTATTTTGTCTCCTGGGAAAGCAACATCTAAAACTGCTGCTAAGCTTGTAGGGCAACTACCTGAATATAGGTTTCCTATCTTTTGCCCCACTAATCCTGGTTCTATCTGGTCTTTATTGAATCCTATCTCTGTAGCTGCTCTTGTAGGAAATTGTGCATTGGGACTATGACAGATCACATATTGAATATCTTTTGGAGTGAAACCAGATTTTTCTAGACAAGCTTTCATACATGTTTTAACATGTTTAAAATACGCGGGTTCTCCAGTAAAACGTCCACCATGACGTGGATATTTTTCGTGTTCTCTACGATAAAAATCAGGGGTATCACTTGTATAACTTACATAATAGTCTAAGGTTGCTATAACATCTCTTCTACCAAAGATGTAGGCTGTAGCTCCTGCTCCAACTGTGTAGTCTAAAGCATCTCCAGGAGCTGCTTGACTGTTATCTGAACCAATAATCATTGCATATTCTCCCCCAAACTGAGGATAATTTACTAAAGCACAAGCATCGATGAACATATCAGTTGCAGCTTTACATGCAAACTGAGTATCAACACCACCTGAAAAGAATCCGTCCTCGAATTTTTCACCAAGTTCAAGAACTTGAGTTACTGTTGCCATTATTGGTTTAACAGCATAAGTCGGGCTTTCTGTTCCCACATGGACTTTTTTGATATAACTGCTATCTAATGCAGCGTGAATTAATGCTCTTTTTCCTGCTTCAACCGAAAAGGTTGTTGTGTCTTCATCAGCATAGGGAAGGGTACGTTCTTTTACACCAGCTGCTCCGTCTCCTTCGTTTTTAATTCTGTATTTCGGTATATATGCCCCATAACCAACTATGCCTGGTTTCTCTATCTCTTTGGACGGAGGAAGAACTGTGTATTCTTGATAAGGATAATATTCATCTGCAAAACTGAAATTCATACTTGAGTAATAAACTAAACCATCTTCGCCATCAGCATATAATCTTCTGAAACGTGGAATTATTGGTCGATTAATATATTTACCAATATCCGCCGTTTCTGAAGGTGTATGATCGGTTATTCTTCCTGGTATTCTAAATCCATCTTTAAACTCAACAATGCATGAGAGATATGGTGAAAGATACTTGAATTTGTTAGTAGATGCAACTATTACTGAGCCTGAGTAAAAATCGCCTTTTTCGTACAAGTAATCATGTTTAATCATCTTACTTGCACGGCCTTCATTGTTGCAGAAACTTTTAGGTGGGAAATACACGCTTCCACATACACTACATTTTGATGCACTTATTCTATAATCGGTTAAGGACTGTCTTCTCGCAATTGGTTCACTCATTTTTTTACCTCCTCAAAATATGAACCGTGCAAATAGCACCAGTTCCACCAATGTTATGACATAACGCTGTGTCTAACTTCTCCTCAACTTGCTGCCCCCCAGCTTGACCACGTAACTGAGCCCAAGCTTCATAAACCTGCCTCACACCTGTAGCACCAACAGGATGACCATCAGCTTTTAATCCTCCACCTGGATTTACAATTAATTCATTCTGTCCATTAACATATGGTACATGTTTTAATCCCTTATTTGCTTCATAACTTTCGTAAATTCCTTTCCAAGCTTCTCCTTTTTTATAGTATCCAGAGTCTTCAAGAAACATTGCCTCCTCAATTGTGAAGCAGTCATGGACTTCTGCAATTTGTATATCTTTATAAGATAAACCTGTTTCTTTGAAAGCTGCAGTTGAAGCTAATTTAGTTGTTTTAATGCTTGTTATACTCTCTCTTGTGTATATTGAAACATCGTGAGTGGCTAGCTGACTAGATATAATGTATATTGGTGTATCAGTATACATACTCGCTTTTTCGGGAACCGTTAAAATCAATGCAGCAGCACCATCTGAAACAGGACTACAGTGAAGTAATCTTATTGGATAAGCAACTAAACTAGATTTTTTTACTGCTTCAGGCGTAAATTCTCTTCTAAACTGAGCAAAATCGTTTTTTATTGCATGATGATGATTCTTTGAAGAAACCATAGCTAAAGCGTCTTCACATTCCTGTTTTCCTTCACTATAATCATAAATATACCTCGACATCATTGTTGCATAAAGCCCTGGGAAAGTGAATCCAGCACCAAATTCACTTGGATCCGCTGCAAACATCAAGTCATCACTAATTTTGTTGCTTCTATCTGTCATTTTTTCAAATCCACCTACAAGCACTGTATCATATTGCCCACTACGGAGTGCCAGACACGCACTATAGATTGCAGAACCACCAGAAGCACAAGCAGCTTCCGTCATTGTTATTGGCACATTCAACCCAAGTTCCTTTGACATGTGACCTGGCACAAGGCCCATCTTATTTGTTGCTTGATATAGGAAACTACCAAAAAAGCATGCTTCTAACTGGTTCCTGTGTATTCCTTTATCAACAGACTCCATGCAACTTAATCCTGCATCAAATAGAAGCCTTTCAGGGTCGTCATACCATAATTCACCAAATTTGGTTCTTCCTGCACCAACAATTGCTGCTATTGGTTTAACTTGATTAGCTGTCATTATAGGGCAATATTGACATAGAATTCTTAAAGGTTTTCGTCTAGTAACGGACTAATCATCGACAATTGTAGAATATTATTCCAAGTTTTTTTCTTATCACTGGTAAGTTATGATAAGTAAAATTCAATAGAACTATATCTCCACCTATGAATATCAAACCCTAAAAAAAATTTTGGGATTACATTTTTTCTTTACTTTGAGTGTTAATTATAATGAATTTTTTGTTTAATAAAAATTGGAATATATTTTAAAATTATGTAACCTTTTTAGTAATATGGTTATGACATCACGAGAATACCGTCATAAAAATGATTTTAACGAAGTAATGAATTTTTTAAGAACACCAGCAGCCAACCAACTTTACGATGTAACAGGATTCACAAAAAACCAAAACTACTATCTCTGGAATAAATCAATATGAAAATTCGATCATTATTGCTATAAAATGGAATAAATTAATAATAATTGTATAATTAACAAAAATTATTATGTAAAAACATATTAAATTTTAATTAAAATAATTTAATGATTTTTATATTTATAATAGATGGAAGTTAATGATTATAAATAATTATAACCTTAAGTAATCTTGAATTAAAGTCTACTTAGAATTAGAGCGTTTAGAGAATGTTCTAGGAGATTATTTAAAATGGAGGTACTTTATATTATTTAATTTTTTTTAATAGCTCTAATATTTGTGAGTTTATGTTTAACTGTCCTTTTCCTTGGCATGTTGGGCAGGTTTCTGTTTTTGTTGTTGGTGTTATTCTGTTGTCGTTTCGGTCGTATGATGTTTTTGTGGTTGTTCCTTTTCCTTGGCAGATTGGGCATTTTGTTAGGTGATTGATGAGTTGTTTGTTTTTATTATGCCCTATTTGCAGTTCGTTTAATCGTGTTTTTTTGGTGTTTTGAATACCTCTAAGTTTTAATTTTAATATTGTTGGAGAGTATATTTGTGTAGGATCTATGCCAATTTCTAACATTTTATCCTTTGAAATGATGTCATTTTGGTTTACAGTGCTTATTAATTCTTGGATTAGTTTCAACTCTTGGTTCAGATTCGTGATCTCTATTTTAATATCTTCTAATTCTTTAATCGTTTTTAGGATGTCTTCCTCGATCTGTATAATTGATGTCATTTTAAATCATTTAGAGTAATTTTATATCTGGACCTTCCAGTGTCCATTCTCCTAGGTAGTATGTCATTATTTTTTTACAATGTTTTTCTAGGAATGTCTTTACTTCTTCATCTTCCGTAGCTATTATGACTTGGAACTTTGGTGATAGAGTTGAAGCTAGTTTCGCGAAAGCTTCCTTGTGAGCTGTATCCATATTCTGGGTTGGGTCATCGAAGATCATTATGGGTAGTTCTCCTGCTTGTTGAGAGCTGTTAGACATGAATATGCTGAGGGCTGCAGCATTGAATTGGGCGGTACTAAATCTTGTAGATATATAGGTATCCCCTTGGGCTCCTTCAGCTTTGAAAGAGAATATGAGTGGTTCTTCTTTTTCAACATCGATTTTTAATTGTTTAAAGTGGGGGTGGCCCTCAATTTTTGAATAGAAGCTGTTTATCTCATCTTCTAAGCGTTTTAATTGGGTTAATGCAGCTTCTTTCTGGTATTGGACAGCTAATTGCTTGATTGTGTTTAGTTGTGCTAAGAGTATTTGGAGACTACTTATACGGGCTTCCAACACCTTAATTTTTTTCTCCACTAAGGGGAGCTCTTTCTCTGTTTCGGTTGAACGCTCCTCATCTCTTAGGAATGTTATGATGTCTGCAAGTCTTGACAGGTTGTTCCTTTGGGCATCGATTGTTGTTGAATCGCTATATTCTCCAATATTGTACTCAAGAGAAGTAATTATTTGTTCAGCTGCTTCCGAAAGTTCCGCTCCAACTTTTTGACTTGATGTCTCTTGCTGCAGCAGTTTTTCAAGTTTATTTACGCTAGATAGAAGTTGAGTAAAGTTTTGTAAGAGAATATTTAAACTACTCAGTTCTTGCATTAACTGAGCTTCTTTTATGGATGTCTCTTTTATTTCATTCTCCCAGCTTTGAGTTATGTCATCAAGGGTCTGTAACTCGAAATCTGGTACTAGTTTACTTAATTCTTCTGCAGCTAAAGCTAGGCTTTCTTTTAATTGGAACAAGTTTCTTTTTAGTTGTTCTTGTTTTTCTTTTTCATCTCCTAGTTCTCTTACAGATATTTTTTTCTGGTTTTCTAATTCACATAGGTCTTTACTTTTTCTCTGTATGTCTTCGCTCACTTTTAACTTCAAATCCTTTACAAGAGTCGTATAATCAATGCTATGAGAGCATACTGGGCATTCCTGAGCTTTTGTTTGTTCAAGTGATTCAATAGCTATTGTAATTAGCCTTTGCTGGCCAGAAAGTTTATTTAGTTCATTCTGTATGATTGTGATTTCTTCACTTAATTTTTGAATAGTGTTTTGTATCTGTTTAGTGTTGCCATATTCGTTTTGGGAATCAATGAGTTTTGTTTGTCCTACATTTAATTTTGCTTTTAACGAATTATATACATTGCTTTTTACTGGTAGAATTGCTAGTTTTTGTCTAACTGTTTTGATTAGCTCTGTTACTCTGTTTAGTTCATTTTTTAGTTCTTCTATTTTTAGATTGATTGTTTCTGTGTTAACTTCATTTATTCCTTGTAATTTATCTTTTGCTTCTTTGTAAGCTGAAGAGTTTGCTCTTAAGTAGCTTATTTTCTGGGTTAATTGGTTGATGTTTTCTAACCTTGCTCTATCTAAATTATTAAGTTGAGACTGCAAAACTCTATAGATTTCAATTATTGATTTACTGTTGGGTTGAATGGTTGGAAAATTTTGTAGTTGTATATTATATTTTGTTTGCAGAGCGTTTATTTCCGAGATTGAATGATTCAACTTCTGAAGAGTCATCGCAACAGTTAATTCTTCCTCATTTAATCCTTGTTGAATCAACTTTGTTTTAGTTTCTATTAGGCTTTGTCTCAGATTAAGTAAAAACTGGACTTTTTCTCTGTTAATCGTTTCGATAGTATCCTGTAAACTAGTGATAGAAGTTATTATCTGTCTATCAATGTCGAGGGTTTTAACAAAATCCCGGACCTCATATGTTCCTAGAAGCTTATCAATCGCTTGACTCTTCTCTTCTGGTTTAGCCTGCAGTACTTCTCTAAGGGTTTCCTGATGAAGGTACTTGCTTTGACTGAATCCTTCTAAGCTGATTTTAAGAATTTTTTCAAGTTCTACTTCTGTTTCGTCACTAGAAATCGTTTTGCCATCAATTTTCATCTCTAATGGTTGTTTCCCGGAGCTGGTTCGAGCTATTCTTCGAGTTCTTTGCAATGAAATTTTTTTTGTTGCATCCTCTAAAATGAGTTCAACTGTACCTCTCTTACTTTTTGTGAATAAATTTACTACAGCGTCTTCTCTGGTAAAATCCCCTCCCTTCATATAGGATATTTTCCCTGTTATACCCCATTCAATTGCTTGAAGAAGACTGCTCTTTCCTGAACCGTTTTGTCCATAAAAGAGAGTTATCCCTTCACTGAAGGCCACCTCTTCTGGTTTGTTCATTCCTCTGATGCCATTTACCCTTACAGTAGTTATTCTATATGGCATAATCAACCCTCCAACTGAGCCACCACGCTCTTCAAATGTTTAGAAAGGCCATCTTTACCATCCTTAATATAGATTCTATAAAGTTCCACGAAAAGTTGTCCATCATCTTCTCTTGGTATCTTCTCTAAAACATACTTTTCGAATATACTCTCACTCAAATCAAAACCACCTATTAAGATTTATATGATTATAAATATATATTATTAATACTAAAAAGTATCTATCAGTTTTTGATAAAACATCTTAAACGTGCTTCTTTTTCCTACGATGATTACTCCTCGAATAACATTGGCTTGTATTTAATGATCATCAGGTTATCCTATTACGAAGATTGGGTTAACACGAGCTTAACACCTCTAAAGTAGGAGCAGCTTAACGGATCTTAGATGTCAATCCTAAATTTTAGTGATCCATGGAACCTTGCTAGAGAAAGCTGTATACTGAAGCAACCAAAGATTATCGATTACATCCATCAAGCTATAGCTACTCCTTACTCGAATTAAGCATCTTCTTAAACTCAGAAAGCTCAGAGTTCAAACCATAAAATCGTTCAAAACCTGTTCTCCCTCTAGAGGTTTCTCACATATGCTGGATAATGTATCAGCAACTTCCTCATTCTTCGCTTATTTACGGATACTCTGAACTGTTACTCCTAAATTAATGGTTTTGTTAGAGCCGGGCGAGGGATTCGAACCCCCGTAGAGCCGCTCTGCAGGCGGCCGCCTAAACCGCTCAGCCAACCCGGCTTGCATTGAGAGAGTGGTAGAACAGAAATTTAACTTTACTCTATTTTTTGTTTCCTTTTTATTTTTTAATGGTTTTCATTAGTTCAATGGTTTTTTCATCGTTGTGTTTTGCACGGTATGCTAGGATTCCTATTCTAGTTATAGTATTTTTTAAGCCTTCAGAGTCATTAGGATCATAACGTTTAGTAAATTCGTCACATGGAAAATGAATGCATAATCCGCAGTGTTTTGTATTGTTTTGTGTATTGCATTCATAAGTTTCACAGTTTCCCCAGAAGGGTTTACCTTTTAATGCATTACATCCTACGCATCTTGGTTGTTTTTCACCAAAATAATATTCACAATCGCTACAATTCAATCCACAGGGTGCAAGTAAACTACTTTCCTTCATTCACCATCACATTATTTGGTAATATATTTAGAGTTATTTCTTAAAAATTAGATGGTGGGACCGCCCGGATTCGAACCGGGGACCACGCGGGCCCAAGCCGCGTATCTTGGACCAAGCTAGACCACGATCCCGCATCCCGATTAACTGTTTTGGGTGGTTTAAAACTTATCTGAAAAAGGGCTATCCCCAGCGTTTCTTAGCTTTAGCCATAGCGTCTATTACAGGCAGGTCTTCTCCGCTTAATAGACTCAGCATTGCTCCTCCCCCTGTGCTTACATGTTTCATCCTTTCATCTATTCCTAGCATACTTGCCATGCCCCCCATATGACCTCCCCCTACTACAGTGTATGCTAATGAGTCAGCCATTGCTCGTAACAATTCTTTTGTACCTATATCAAATCCCCTCCTTTCAAACATTCCGAGAGGGCCTTCAGCTACTACTGTTCCTGCATTTTTTATTCTTTCACTGAAATGTGCGATTGTGTTTAACCCAATATCATAAATATTGCTTTCATCTGTAATCGCGTCTACCATTAGTTCAACACGTTCACCTTTTACATCTAAAGCAACATCGACTGGCAGCTCGATAGCGCCATCATATTTGTTTAATATTTCTCCTGCTTCATCGACAAGTTTTTTTTCTTCATCTTTTAAGCTTAGGTATCTTTCCTTCATCATCCCTTGAGCCATATGAAAACTTTCTCTTATTAATCCACCAATTAGAATGCTGTCAGCAATATTATCTTTAAGCACTCTCTTTATAACTGGTATTCTATCGTCTACTTTTGCTCCTCCTAAAAGGTAAACACACGGTCTATTTGGCTTATATATTACTTTATTTAATGCACTTAGTTCTTTTTCCATTAATCTTCCAGCAATCATGGGCATCAGTTCACCGAATGCTACTAAACTTGCTTGAGCTCTATGTGCTGCAGGAAAAGCATCATTTACGCAGAGGTCAAAATAGGGTGCTAAGTTTTGTATCATACTTGTTTTAGCAAGTTCTTCCGGAGATGCATCAATGTTTTCGTCTTTATGCATTCTTAAATTATTTAAAACAAGAATTTCCCCGACTTCTAACTCTTTAATCTCTTTCTGAGCTTTAGTTCCATCAATATCATCTACATATTTTACTTTACCATTATGATACATCTGTAATACTCTTGAATGGGTTTCTAGACTAGTAAAATCATACTTACCTGGTCTGCTTTGATGAGCCCCAAAAACAACTTTTGCATCTTTCAATGATTTTAATGTGTCTTCTATAGCTCGAATCCTTGTTGCATCCAAGATCTTTTTCGAATTAGGATCTAATGGTGAATTGACATCAACACGTAGAAAAACAGTTTTTCCTTTCGTGTCAACATCTTCTAAACGCATAAAGTCGAAGACCATCATCAATTCCTCGACGGTTGAATCCAACTAGACATGTTACACTTATCTAAATTCGTTTCTATAAAATAGTTTATGTTATCTAATTGAAAATTTTATTAAAAAATAAAATTATTTTGAGACATTATCTAATTTTTATGTATTCATATGCTTTTGTTGTATTTTCAAAACAGTAATGGACTGTTTGGAACTTGCTCTTCATTAAGTTGACATCTTCCTTAACTTTTTTCGGGTCTTCTTTGTTAACAACGACTCTTTTCATTAGTTCAGCTATTTCTACCATGTCTCCTTCTTTCATACCTAGCCTTGTAACTTCTGGTGTCCCGAGTCGAATACCACCTGGATTAATGTAATTTCGTTTCTCTCTTACATCCCATGGAAGAAGGTTCCTGTTAATTATTATACCCGCTTGCTCTAGTTTCTTCTCAATATCTCCACCCAAGCCATACTTAGTGATATCAATTAAGAGGACGTGACTTTTTGTGAAACCTTTATGTTCTGCAAGAACTTTGAAACCACGTTCATATAATGCTTGACCCAGTGTTTGAGCGTTTTTAATTACTTGTTTAGAGTACTCTTTACCAAATTCAAGCATCTCTGCACAGGCAATTGCTAAACCTGCAACAGCATGAAGATGATGATTAGAAACTAATCCTGGCAAAGTAGCTTTCTTTATTGGTTCAGCATATTTATCCCAACTTAAGACTGAGCCATGTTGTGGCCCAAAAAACGTTTTATGAGTAGAAACTGATACAGTATCAGCTCCTTCAGCTAATGGATTTTGGAATTCACCACAAGCTATTAAGCCACTTACATGAGCAGAATCGTAATGTATTACTGCACCTCTACTATGGTATTCTTCAGCAAGTTCTTTTACTGGATGGGGAAACGGAAAGACACTGGCACCAAACACAGCCATAGTGGGTTTTACTCCTTCTCTGTCCATCCTTTTAATACGTCTAATTGTACGGTCAACATCAATATTGAGTTCCTCATAATCAAGTGGTAAATACTCTACTTCTAATCCCGTCACTGCTCCAGCTGTACCATTTAATTTTTTTGGACCAAATGTTATGTGTCCACCACAAGTTATCGGTAAAGCCATTATCGTATCTCCCGGTTCTGTAAAAGCTGTATACACTACTAGATTAGCAACTACACCTGAGATTGGGCGAGGATCTACGAATTCACATTTATAGAGTTTTTTCATTAAGTCCATACATGTGAACTCGACTTTATCTATGTACTCGCAACCTGCATAAACTCTTTCCCCAACCCAGCCCTCAGCATACCTGTTGCCAAAATCTGAGGTTAACGCTTCACGGACAGCTGGACTGGGTATATTCTCGCTGGCAATAAGTGGTATATAACCACTAAATGCTTTATTATGTTCTTCTAAAGTTCTTAAAATTTCATCGTAATAATTACGAGGTGAGACTTTGCTCATATTATTTCCATGTACCCCATACAGGATCCTTATTTAATTCTTTCCTAAAAGTTCTGAGTTGGCATAATTTTTTGAAAATAAAACAACTTTAAAGAAATTTGGTTTGAAACTTATATTAAATTAATTTAATATTTCCAGCTTTTTGTGTCTGCCCCTTTTGGCGCTGTTTTCGTAATATGTTCTGCCATTTCTTTTGAAAACCTTTGAACTAATTCAAATCTGTCTAGGGCACTTGGTAGATAAAAATTGCCATACCAACAATGACTAAATCTATCACC